>JALZEZ010000485.1 GCA_030861775.1 Actinomycetota bacterium | reverse complement strand
AGCCCGGCCCCGGCGACGTCGGCGCCGGCGGCCGGCTCGAGCCAGAAGCGGCGGCGCTGGAAGGGGTAGGTGGGCACGTCGACGACGCGCGCACCGGTCCCCGCGAACAACGCCGGCCAGTCAACGGAAGCGCCGTCCGCCCAGATCTCGCCGACCGCGCCGAGCAGGGTCTCCGGCTCGGATCGCCCCCGCCGCAGCGCGGGCGCGAGCACGCCGTCCTCCAGCGTCTCCTGCGCGAGCGCGCTCAGCACGCCGTCCGGGCCGAGCTCCAGGACGCGGGTCACGCCCGCGCCCTTGAGGAACCGCACCCCGTCGGCGAAGCGCACCGGCTCGCGCACGTGGCGGACCCAGTGCTCGGCATCGAGGCGCTCGAGCGGCTCGCCGCCGAGGGTCGAGACCACGGGGATCCGCGGAGCGGAGTACTCGATCCCCTCCGCCACCTCGCGGAACTCGGCGAGCATCGGCTCCATCAACTCGGAGTGGAAGGCGTGGCTGACCTCGAGGCGCTTGGTCTTCCAATCGACGCTCGCGGCCCACGCGTCGGCCGCCCCGGCGTCGCCGGAGACGACCACCGAACCCGGCGCGTTCACCGCGGCTATGCCCAGTCCGTCGAACCCGGCCAGGCTGGCGCGCACCTCGTCGGCGGCTGCGCGCACCGAGATCATCGCGCCCCCCGCGGGCAGCGCCCCCATCAGCCGCCCGCGCGCCGCCACGAGCGTCGCGGCGTCCGGAAGCGTGAGCACGCCGGCCAAGTGCGCCGCGGCCAGCTCGCCGATCGAGTGGCCGATCAGGTAGCCGGCGCGCAGCCCCCAGGCCTCCAAGAGCCGGAACAGCGCCACCTCCAGGCAGAACAGCGCCGGCTGGGCGTGCTCGGTGCGCTCGAGCACGTCGGCCGGGCCGTCGAAGATCAGGTCGCGGAGCGGACGATCGAGGTGGGAGTCGAGCGCGGAGCAGGCGGGGTCGAGCGCGTCGGCGAAGATGGGGAAGCCCGCATACAGCTCGCGTCCCATGCCGGGGCGCTGCGCGCCCTGGCCGGTGAGCATGAAGGCCGTCCCACCCCCGCCCGCGCGACCCTCCACCTGCGTGCCGCCGAGCAGCACGGCGCGGTACTCGAACGCGCTGCGGCGCGCGAGCGTCAGGCCGGCGTCGAGCGGGTCGGCGTCGAGTGCGCGTACGCGCTCGACCTGCTCAGCCAGCGCGTCGGGATTCTTGGCCGAGACGACCAGCGGGACCACCGGAAGCTCGACCGTGCGCTCCTCCGCCGGCGCCGGCGGCGCCTCCTCGACGATCACGTGCGCGTTCGTACCGCTCACCCCGAACGACGAGACGCCGGCGCGGCGAGGGCGCCCGTTCGGCTGCCATGGGGCGGGCTCGGTGAGCAGCTCGACCGCGCCCGCCTCCCAGTCCACCTTGGTGGACGCCCGGTCGACGTGGAGTGTCGGCGGCAGCGTCGCGTGCCGCAGCGACTCGACCACCTTGATGACACCGGCGACCCCGGCCGAGGCCTGGCTGTGGCCGATGTTCGACTTGATCGAGCCGAGCCGCAGCGGTCCCGCCCCGTTCCGCTCGGCGCCGTAGGTGGCAAGCAGCGCCTGCGCCTCGATCGGGTCGCCGAGCGTGGTCCCCGTCCCGTGCGCCTCGACGGCGTCGACCTCCGACGGATCGAGCCCCGCGTTCGCGAGCGCTTGGCGGATCACACGCTCCTGCGACGGGCCGTTCGGCGCGGTCAGCCCGTTCGAGGCGCCGTCCTGGTTGACCGCCGAGCCGCGGACGACGGCGAGCACGCGGTGCCCGTTGCGCTGTGCTTCCGAGAGGCGTTCGAGCACGAGCACGCCGACGCCCTCGGAGAAGCCGGTCCCGTCCGCCGCCTCCGCGAACGACTTGCAGCGCCCATCCGGCGCGAGCCCGCGCTGGCGGCTGAACTCCACGTAGATGGACGGGGTGGCGAGCACCGTCACGCCGCCGGCCAGCGCCATCGAGCACTCGCCCGTTCGAAGCGCGCCGCAGGCGAGGTGCAGGGCGACGAGCGACGACGAGCAGGCCGTGTCCACCGTCATCGCCGGGCCCTCGAGGCCGAGCGAGTACGCGACCCGCCCGGACACCACGCTGGTCGCCGTACCGGTCGCGAAGTGACCCTGGAGGTCGGCCGGCAACTGCGCCAGGTGCAGCGCGCCGTAGTCCTGCGAGCTGATCCCCGCGAAGACGCCGGTCGGGGTGCCGCGCATCGCGGCTGGATGGAGACCGGCGTTCTCGAGCGCTTCCCAGGCGGCCTCGAGCAGCAGCCGCTGCTGCGGGTCCATCGCCAGCGCCTCGCGGGGCGAGATCCCGAAGAAGTCGGCGTCGAAGTCGGCGGCGTCGTAGAGGAAGCCGCCGTCGCGGGTGTAGGAGGTGCCGGGGTTGGCGGGATCGGGGTCGTAGAGGCGGTCGAGGTCCCAGCCGCGGTCGTCCGGGAAGTGCGAGATCGCGTCGCGCCCCTCCGCCACGAGCTCCCACAGCTCCTCCGGCGAGCGCACGCCCCCGGGATAGCGGCAGCTCATCCCGACGATCGCGATCGGGTCGTGGGCGGTCGCCGTCTGCGTCCTCACAGCGGGCGCCGCGCTCGCGCGCCCCTCGATCTCGCCCAGGATGTAGCGCGTGATCTCGGCGCAGGTCGGCTGGTCGAACACCAAGGTCGCCGGCAGCCGCAGCCCGCTCGCGCGCGCCAGCCGGTTGCGCAGCTCGACCGCGGCCAGCGAGTCGAAGCCGAGCTCCTTGAAGGCGCGCTCGGGGTCGATCGCCGCGGCCGCGGTGTGGCCGAGCACGGCGGCCACGTGGGAGCGCACGAGCTCGAGCACGGCCGCCTGGCGCTCCGCCGCCGGCAGGCCGGCCAGCCGGCG
>JALZEZ010000039.1 GCA_030861775.1 Actinomycetota bacterium | reverse complement strand
CGATCGCACCGCGCCCGCGCGCGCCGGAGTCGGTCGAGCTGCTCGAGTCGGCCGAGGCGATCCGCGCCGACTGGGACGCCCTGGCCGACCGCACCGGCGCGTCCCCGTTCCTGCGCCCGGGCTGGATCGAGCCGTGGCAGGACGCGTTCGGCTCCGGCGAGCCCGCCTACCTCGTGACCCGCCGCGAGGGCAGCCTGGCGGGCGTCCTGCCGCTCCAGCGCCGGCGCGGCACGCTCGTCTCCGCCGCCAACTGGCACACGCCGCTGTACGGGCCGGTGGTCGAGGACCGGGCAGCGGCGGGCGAGCTGGCCCGGGGCCTGCTGGCGCACGCCGGGCGGCGGGCGGACCTGTGGTTCCTCGACCCCGAGGCGCCCGGCTACCCGCAGGTCGTGACGGCCGCGGGGGAAGCCGGCTACGGGCTGATCGCGCGCACGATCGCCCACTCCCCGTACGTCCCCGTCGAGGGCTCGTTCGACGACTACATGGGCGGCCTGGACCGCAAGATCCGCAAGGAGATCGGCCGCCGCTGGCGCCGGATCAGGGAGGCGGGCCAGGTCGAGGCGGCCTTCGAGGACGGCTCCGCGCGCCTCGACGAGCTGCTGGCCGACGGCTTCCGGCTCGAGGGATCGGGCTGGAAGGAGGAGCAGGGCAGCGCGATCTCGTCCAACCCCGAGCACCAGCGCTTCTACACGCGGGTGGCCCGGTGGGCGGCCGAGCGTGGCTGGCTGCGCCTGGCCTTCCTGCGGCTCGACGGGACCCCGATCGCGTTCGACTTCGGCATCGAGGCCGACGGCGTCTTCTACGTGCCCAAGGGCGGCTTCGACGTGGAGCACCGCAAGCTCGGGCCGGGCCAGCTCCTGACCCACGCGAGCATCGAGCGCGCGTTCGAGCTGGGCCTGCGCTCGTACGAGCTGCTCGGCCAGCAGGACGAGTACAAGCGCCAGTGGACGGCCGCCGTCCGCGAGCGGGTCCGGGTGCAGGCCTTCCCGCGCCGCCCGGCCGGCACCACGACCTACATCGCCTGGCGCTACGGGCGCCCGCTGGTGCGCAGGGCGCTCAGGCGCGAGCGCGAAGACAACGCCTGACGTGCTCACCGAATCGCTCCTCAGGGTCGCGGGCAAGCGCCAGCGGGCACTGCTCGCGCGTCTCGACGTGGCCCGCTCCACCGGCGTCGGCTACGCGCGCCTGCGCCGCCGGGAGGCGGCCGAGCTCAGGGCGCAGGGGCTCGAGCCGCGCAACGCGGTCTACCGCCAGATCTGGACCGAGGCGGCCGAGGCGGTGGGGGCGGAGTACGAGCAGCTCTCCGAGGACTTCGCCGAGCTGCGCCGCGGCGATGCGCGCACGCGGGTCAAGCGCCAGGGCACCGAGCTGGACGCCGAGGTCACGCTCGACATCGCCTCGCACAAGGGGCTCGTGCACGGCTGGCTGACCGGCGCCGGGATCCCGGTGCCCGAGCACCACGCCTTCGAGTACCGCGACATCGACGCCGCGGCCGCCTTCGTGGAGCGCGAGGGCCCGTGCGTGATCAAGCCGGGCAGCGACACCGGGGGCGGCTGGGGCCTGGCGGCCAACGTCCGTACGCGCGAGCAGCTCGCCCGGGCGGTCCTGAACGCCTCCCGCTACAGCCGGAAGATCCTGCTCGAGCGCCAGGTCGAGGGCGACCTCCACCGCGTGCTGGTGCTCGACGGCGAGGTGATCGACGCGGTCCGGCGCCGCTCGCCCACCGTGGAGGGCGACGGCCGCTCGACCGTCCGCCAGCTCATCGCGGCCGAGAACCGGCGCCGGCTCGACGCCCGCGGCCACGCGGGGCTGTGGCCGCTGCGGGTGGACCTCGACTGCCTGTTCGCCCTGGAGGCCCGCGGCGAGACCCTCGGCGCCGTCCCGCCGTCCGGCGCGCTCGTCACCGTGAAGCACGTGACCAACGAGAACCGGCTCGAGGACAACGAAACGGTGCTGTCCGAGGTGGGCGAGGGGCTTCGTGCCGAAGCGCGCAAGGCGGCCGCGCTGGTGGGACTACGCTTGGCCGGGATCGACCTGATCACGACCGATCTCTCCCTCTCGCTGGCCGATGCGGGGGGCGTGGTGCTGGAGGTGAACGGCGCTCCGGGCCTGAGCCACCACTACCACGTGGCCGACAGGGCTCAAGCCACTGCCGTTGCCGTGCCGATATTGGAGAAGTTGCTCTCCAGACCCAAGGAAACGACCCTCACATGAAGATCTTCAACTTCGACCCCGCCGACTACAGCGATCACTACGAGAAGCACGGCTGGGTCCACGTGCCCGGTGGCATCGACCCCGAGTTCCTCGCCTACCTCCAGGACTTCACCGCTCGCCGCTTCCGCGAGCAGCACGTGGAGGGCAAGGCGATCGGCGGGGCCAAGGAGCAGGCGCTGTTCGAGTTCCCGGCCGAGACCGACTTCCCCGGCGAGCTGTTCGACTCGATCGCGGCTGTGGCCGGCCTGAACCGCGAGGGCATGACCCTCTCGGAGCGCCACATCAAGGCCTACGACTCCGACGCCCCGGACTTCCCGGTGGCCCACAAGGACCGCTTCGCCTCGCAGGTGTCGGTCGGCCTCTCGATCGACATCCCCGAGGACTCGTACCTGGTCCTCTACCCGCACACCGACGTGTCGGTCAACCCGTACAACGTCAGCCCGCAGCTCCTCCAGAGCCTCGAGCCGCACGAGCGCCCCGAGGTCGTGCTGAAGGACGCGCCGGAGATCCAGATCGACGACCAGCCCGGCGACGTCGTGATGTTCCCGGGCTCGGCGGTCTGGCACCTGCGCCGCCACGCCGCGAACGCGACGAACCTGTACCTGAAGATGAACGACTTCAACTCGGACCCGCTGGGCGAGGATCCGGCCACCGAGGAGCGCCAGCGGCGCACCCTCGAGCTGCTGGCCTCGGCCAACGGGAGCACGCCGAGCCTCGTGCCCGTGCTGGCGCGCCGGCTCGACGTGGTCGCGCGGCAGGTCAGCCGCGACGGCCAGGAGGTCCTCCAGGCGCATGTCTGGGAGGAGGCTCCGGTCGTGCTCAGCCAGGCCGAGTGGGACCTCGTGCACGCGATCGACGGCCGCCGCAGCCTGGCCGAGCTGGGCGGCGGGGCCGTCGAGCCCGCCGTGCGGCGCCTGGCGCAGCGCGGCGTGATCGAGCTCGTCGGCTAGGGCGCGCACCCGCCGGACCCCGAGCGGGTCTCGGAACAGTCAGAGCCGGGCAACCGCTCAGCGGCAACCCTCCATTCAGGGGATTGACAGCGCTCGCGCGCCGACGCGACACTCGCGCGACAGGCACGGCCGTCGTGCCGCTGGGCGGGCGCCGTGCGGACTCGCACGAGGGAGAAGGTCTCATGAAGGTCCTGCTGCTCACGCTGGCGCTCGGCGCCGCATTGCTCGCGCCTGCCGTCGCGAGCGCCTGCCCGGGTCACGAGGTGACCGGGAAGATGTACTTCGTCAGCCCGACGGGGTCTGACGCGAACGCGGGCACCTCGCCGGCGACGGCGTGGCGCACCGTGGCCAAGGTCAACAGCGCGGCGCTGAACGCCGGCGACGCCGTGATGTTCAAGGGCGGCGCCACGTTCTCCGACGCGCAGCTCGCCCCGTCGCGATCGGGGACGGCGACCCTGCGCATCACCTACGCGACCTACGGCCCGGGCAAGGCCAGCCTGCCGCAGGGCATCTACCTTCGAAGCGTCAGCGGGCTGGCGTTCGAGAACCTGTCGATCTCCGGACCGTCACAGGGGATCCTTGCCAGCGGGTCGGGCACCAGCGTCAGCAACATCACCATCGACGGCGTCGCGATCTCGAGCGTCGGGATCGGGATCAACTCCGCGCTCGCATCCAACTCGAACTGGACCATCCGCAACAGCACGGTCTCGCAGACGGGCGACTCGGGCCTGATCCTGCTCGGGTCGAACTTCAGCGTCACCGGGAACCGGATCACCGACACCGGGACGAACACGAACATCACGTACGGGAAGCACGGGATCTATCTCAAGGTGAGCGACGCAACCGTCACCGGCAACACGATCGAGCGCTTCCACACCGACGGCGTATCGGTCCGGTACCGGAACAGCAGGGTCGAGAGCAACACGATCTCGACCGGCTCGATCGGGATCTCCTGGTACCAGCAGGATCCGACGGCCGGGACGAGCTACTGGCGCACGAACACCATCTCCGGGACCACCCACGCCGGCATGTACGTGTCGCCGAGCGACTCGGCCGGGTCAACGAAGGAGTCGTTCGTGATCACGGGGAACAAGTTCACGTTCACGTCAGGGGTCTGCATGAACCTGCACCCGACCACCGGTACGTACACGGTCAATTCGAACACGTGTAACTGACGGCAGCACATCGGTCGCGCGCGCCATACGCTGCGGCGGATGGCCGCGCACCGAGTGACGCTGATACCGGGCGACGGCGTCGGCCCCGAGGTGGTCGGCGCCGCTCGCTCGGTGCTCGACGCCACGGGTGTGGAGATCGGGTGGGAGGAGCGCGGGGCGGAGGACGCGGCCGCTTCGGTCCGTGAGACCGGGGTCGCCCTCAAGGGTCCGACCTCGACCCCGGTGGCCGGGCGCCGCTCGCTCAACCTCGCCCTGCGGGCGGAGCTCGACCTCCACACGAGCATCCGCCCCGTGCGCTTCGGCGGGGTGGACCTGGTCGTGGCCAGGATGAACGGCGAGGACCTCTACGCCGGGATCGAGCTCGAGCCGGGTTCCGAGGCCGCCCGCGAGGTCATCCGGCTCGCGGGCGCGGAGCTTCCCGAGGACACCGGCCTCTCGCTCAAGCCGCTCTCCGCCTCCGAGGCCCACCGCTCGACCCGCCGCGCCCTCGCCTGGGCCCGCGAGGCCGGGCGCGAGCGGGTCACGATCGCCCACAAGGCCACGGTGATGCGGCAGACGGACGGCGTGTTCCTGGCCGTGGCGCGCGAGGAGGCCGAGGCAGCCGGACTGGCCGTGGACGACATGCTCGTGGACACCGTCTGCGGCGAGCTGGCCCGCCGCCCCGAGCGCTTCGACGTGCTGCTGGCCCCGGTCATGTACGGCGACCTGCTCTCCGACCTCGCGGCGGGGATCGCGGGCGGGCCGGGCATCGCGCCCAACGCGAACCTCGGCGACAACCAAGCGGTGTTCGAACCGGTCCACGGCTCCGCCCCCCGGATCGCCGGACGGGGCCTGGCCAACCCGTTCGCCGCGATCCTGGCTGGCGCCATGCTCCTGCGCCACCTGGGGGAGGACGCGGCCGCCCTGAACGTGGAGGGCGCGGTGGCGGCGGCCGCCGCCGAGGGAGTGGTGACCTACGACCTGACCGCGTCGCGCGACGAGTCCGTGGCCGCCTCCACCGCGGAGGTGGCCGAGGCCGTGGCCGAGCTGGCCGCGGCCGGCGGCTGAGCGCCGCGCCGGCGCAGCTTGCGCACCAGCCGCCCGGCCTTGACCGACAGGCTGTGGACGGTCGGCATGGGATCGTCGAGGCGGAACAGCGGGAAGCGCTGGCGCCGCCACAGGCTGCGCACCCAGCCACCGGCGGTGAGCTCGCCGCGGGCGCGGTAGCGCAGCATCGCCCGGAAGTCCTCGATCGGGTGCCAGAGCGGCACCCCGACCTTGTACGAGCGCAGCTCGGGCCCCGGCGTGCCGGCCACGCGCGAGTAGGCGAGCAGCGCGATGTCGAGCCCCGCCAGCCGCACCTGCTCGTTGGCGGCGGTGAGCCGCGCGTTGCACTCGATCAGGCGCAGCGTTCCGTCGCGCGAGTCGCGCTTGAACTCCACGTTGGCGATCCCGCGCAGCCCCGCTCCCTGGAAGAAGCGCAGTCCGGCCTCGGCCACGTCCGGGTCCCAGGTGGTGATCTGGTAGCAGCCCAGCCCGAACTCGGGCGGGAACTGGCGCTCCTTCTTCTTGGTGAAGTGGTAGAGCGGCCGGCCGTGCTCGTCGAGGTACGAGTAGTACGAGCAGAGCGCGTGGTCGG
Organism: Actinomycetota bacterium; assembly: GCA_030861775.1. Taxonomy (GTDB): domain Bacteria; phylum Actinomycetota; class Thermoleophilia; order Solirubrobacterales; family Thermoleophilaceae; genus AC-37. The sequence continues at coordinate 9,471 of JALZEZ010000039.1, read as the reverse complement.
GGCCGGGCACGATCTCGGTCACGAGCATCGAGACGCCCAGGTCGGCGGTCCGCCTGAACTCCTCCACCAGCTCCTCCGGCGAGCCCACCTGCACGGCCTTGGCGAGGATGCCGAAGTGCTGCGCGAACACGTGCGACTCGCGCGGCTTCAGCGCGCAGGGGTAGTCGAAGCGGCGGCTGACGGCCTCCGCCTCCTCCGCGGTCGAGACCGTCTCGGTGCGCGGGCACTCCACGCCCACCTCCCGGCAGATCTCGTAGGTGCGGTCCTTGTCGAGCATCCCGAGCAGGGCCTCGTCGTTGCCCTCGATCGGCCGCAGGCCCAGCGCGGCCAGCCGGTCGCGCCCGCGGGCGATCAGCTCGATGCCGTCGTCGTCGCAGGGGATGACGACGGCGCCGGCCGGGGCGTGGTCGCGCAGCCAGGCCATGTAGCGCTCCTGCACGCCCTTCTTCGCCCCGACCTCCACGAACTCGTGGCAGTGCCGCGAGCGGCGCACGGGGTCGGTCGCGTCGCCCAGGGCGTACACGCGCACGCCCGCGGCCGACAGGCTGCGCGCCGCCGAGACGGCGATGGTCTCGCCGCCCAGCAGGACGGCGGGCGGGCGCTCCGCCAAGCGGCTAGGCGCGGTCCGCCGGGGCCGGCGCGGGCTGCGCCTTGGGGGCGTTGCCGTTCGAGCCGTTCACCAGCGGGACGCCGGCGTCGGAGAGCGTCTGGTCCACCCAGTTGTTGTTGAACTCGCCGCGCGCGACGGCCGCCGTGTAGTCGGCCTCCGCCGACTGCTGAGCGGTGAGCCGCCGGACCATGTCGTCGGCGATGTCGTGCGGGACGACCACGACGCCGTTCGAGTCGCCGACGATCACGTCCCCGGGCTGGACCACGATGCCGCCGGCCGAGATCGGGAAGTTGATCTCGCCCGGGCCGCGGTGGAGCGGGCCGATCGGGGTCACGTCGCGGGCATAGACCGGGAAGTCGCCGAGCTGGCGGATCCCGGCGATGTCGCGGACCAGGCCGTCGACCAGGAAGCCGGCCACGCCGCGGTGGCGGGCCTTGGTCGAGACGAGGTCGCCGAGCACGGCCGTGTTCTGCTGGCCGCTCGTGTCCACCACGATCACGTCGCCGGGGGAGGCGATGTCGAGCGCCTTGTGGACCATCAGGTTGTCGCCCGGGTAGCACTTGACCGTGGTGGCCGGGCCGAGCAGCCGCAGGTGCTCGTCGGTGAGGTTCTTGATCGCCGGCGTCATCGCGTAGAGCCGGTTCATCAGGTCGGAGATCGCGGGCGTCTCGAACGCCCCGAGCGCCGCGATCGTCTCCTGTCGCGGACGGTCGATCTTCTCCCGGATTCGGAACCCGGGACCTGGGTGCATCTCAGCGGACTTCGGCTTGCCGGCCATTGGGGGGTCTCCTCGGTGCGGGGCCTACCGGAGGGTAATCGACGCTTCGGCGCCGCCCCTTTAGGCGCGTCCGGCCCATCCCTGCTGCAGAACGGCTGGGTGGACCCCGCCACCGACTCGAACCCGCAGCCCTTTATTACAAACTGAGTGAGTGAACTTGCGCCATCGGCTAGGCCGTGCGCTCGGACCGTCGATGGCTCCGCGCCGCACGTTCGATCCGCTCCACGGCCCAGTCATGTGCGCCCGGGCACGGTGCTGGGCGCTGGCCGGCACCCTCGGTGTTGCCGGGCTCGGCCTGACCGCCCGGTCGTATGGCGAAGCCTCGGGCTCGGCCGTGGCGTCACGCTTCGCGGGGCTCACGCTCATCGTGGCGGCCACCCTCACCGCGTTCGCGCCCAGTACCCGGGCCGCGCTGTCGGATCTTCGCCGCGCCGCGCGGGCGGCTACGGGCGCGGGCGAGCGACGGCACCTCGCGGTCCTGCTCGGCGTCGTCGTGATCGGGGTGTGGGTGCGCGCGCGATTCGCCGGTCAGTCGTTCCGCTTCGACGAGGCGTCGACGTTCATGAACCATGCGATCACCCCGCTCGGCGAAGGCCTGTCGGAGTATCCGGTCCCCGGCAACCATCTCCTGCACACCTTCGTCCAGCACATGTCGTGGCGCGTGTTCGGGGACGGCCCCCTTGCCGTGCGCCTGCCCGCGCTACTCGCGGGCGTCGCCATCATCCCCGCCGTCTACGTCGCTGGACGCGCGCTGTACGACCGCGAGACGGGCCTCGTGGCGGCCGGCCTCGCGGCGGCGTCCGCGGCCCTCGTCGAGTACTCCGTGAATGCGCGTGGCTACACGATGGTCTTCCTGGCGGTTGTCCTGCTCGTGCCCCTGGGGCTGTACGCGATCGAGCGGCGTAGTCCGGCCGCCGCCCTCGGCTGGGCGCTCGTCGCCGCGCTCGCGCTCTATACCGTCCCGGTCGCGGTCTACGGCGTTGGGATCGTCGTCGCGTGGGCGGTGCTCAAGCTGGTCGACGAGCCGCCCGGACTCCGCCTGGTCCTGTTCGCGGCGATCGGGACGACACTGGCGGCCACCGCCGTCCTGACCTACCTGCTCTACCTCCCGGTCGTCGGGGAGGCGGGCTGGGACTACGTCCATTCGCAGGAGACGGAGCACTTCGTTCGCTCCATCTACGAGACGTTCCACTCCGGGTGGCCGGCGCCGCTGTGGATGCTGCTCGGCATCGGCATCGCGGCGGCCGTCGTGCTGCACCCGCGGATCGCGCGGCAGCGCGCGCCGCTGTGGTTGGCGGCGGCTGTGGTCCTGCCGCTGGCGATCGCCGTCACTCCGCGCGTACCGCCCTTCGTGCGGAGCTGGCTCTTCCTGCTGCCGCTCTACCTGGTGCTCGCGTCGGCTGGACTCGTGGCCCTGGGGCGGCTCGCGCTGCGCTCTCGGGCCGTCTGGCTTCCGCGCGCGGCCGGCGCGACCGCCGTCGTGGCCGCACTCGCGTTGGGCGTGACGATGCGCGAAGCCGACTTGCCGAACGGCGACGATCCGCCGCTTCGCGACGGCGACCGCGTCACGCGCTACCTGAAGGAGGAGTTCGAACCCGGTGATGGCTTGGCGGTCGGTCTCTACGCCCAGCCCGCGTTCTCGTACCACTTCCGGCACGAGGGCTTCGACCCCGGAGCGATGACGCCGGGTCCCGTGGTCAGCCGGGTCGACCCGAAGCCCGGCCACCGGACGCTCCTGGTCGACAGCCTCACGCGCGGCTCCGGCCCGCCCGAGAAGGCGGTCGGAGCGGATAACGCACGCGTGCTCAAGCGCTTTCGCTGGGCGGTCGTGTACGAGATCCCGCCGGCGAGTCGCGCGCGCTGAACGGGGCGAAGCGGCGCGATCGCGACCACGCAGCCGCCGCACCTTCCCCTCCGGGTGAGTTAGCGCGAAGGGCTGCTGCGCGGCGACCGCACCCGCGCCGCGGCCTCGCGCAGCTCGCGCACGGAGATCTCGCCAAGCACCACCACGACGGCCCCGAACGCCGCGAGCGCCCCCGCGCCACCCGCGCCCCATTCCCACACGGCCAGGTCGTCGGTGCCGAAGGCGAACAGCACGCCGGCCGCGGCGCCGGCGGCTGCAAGCCCGCGCACGGTGGCCAGCACCAGCGGGCGCAGCGGCACGTCCACCAGCTTGCGCAGGACCCAGAGGTGGAACAGGACGTAGATGATCGTGACGATGTCGAGCGCGTAGGCCGCTCCGCTCAGCCCGACGGTCGGCAGCAGCGCGGCGAGCATGGCCACCATCAGGAACAGGTCGAAGATCGAGATCGGCAGGCGGCGGCGAGCCTCGCCCAGGTAGTTGACGCCGGTCGAGAGCAGGGCGGCCAGCCCGGCCACGAACACGTACGGCGCCAGCTCGCGCAGCAGGTCGGCCGATCGCTCATAGCCCGGGCCCAGCGCGAGGTCCACGATCGGCTCGGCCCACACCACGAGCGGCGCGAGCAGCAGCGCCTGGAAGACGATCAGGTAGCGGAGCGCCGTGACGAAGGTGGCCACGTCCGGGCCACGGCCCTCGGTGTGCGCCAGCCGCGGGGCCACGCCGTTGGCCACCGAGATGCCGGGGTACTGGAGGAAGATCAGCAGCCGCGCGGGGGCGGAGAAGACCCCCACGTCGCGGGCGCTCAGGAAGCCGCCGATCATCAGCGGCGGCATCTGGGTGCTGGCCGCGAACGACGACTCGATCGCGAACAGCGCGCCCGCGTACCGGCCGATCTGGCGGCGCGCCTCGCGCAGCGGCCGGTAGCGCTCGATCGCCGGTCGCCCGAAGCGCCGCAGCGTGATCGCGATCGCCAGCACCGTGCCGAAGCCGTAGCCCACGGCGCGCCCGGCCGAGGCCGCCGCCGCCCCGCCCGCGATCGCCACGAGCAGGATGCTGGTCGAGGCCTCGACGGCGGCCTCGCCGATCACGATGCGGAACCCGACCGCGGCGTCGCGCAGGGCCAGGAACTGGTAGCGGTAGAAGGCGACGAGGCTCTGCCCGAGCACGGCCAGCGCCATCCAGCGCAGCGGCCAGGCCAGGTCCGGCTCGCCGTAGGCGTCAGCGATCGGGCCGGCGGCGAGCCCCAGCGCCACGCTCACCACCGCGCCTGCGATCAGCTTCAGCCGCAGCCCGTCCGAGAGCAGTCCGGCCACGGCGCGCCAGTCGCCGTGGCGCTCGGCCACGTAGCGGGCGGTGGCGTTGGTCACGCCGAAGTCGGCCGGGAGCAGCAGCAGCGTGCCGATGCTCACCGCCAGCGAGAAGATCCCGAAGTCGTCCGGCCCGAGCGTCCGGATCAGGTAGATCGTGAGGACCGCCGTGAAGGCGGCCGTGGACATCTGCGTCAGGAACGCGAGGAGCGAGTTGCGGCCCGCGCCGACCGCGCGTACGGGCGGCCGCTCGCCGGACTCGGCCATCTCAGGCCTCGCCGGGCGCTACTCGCCGCGCTCGAGCGCCGTGCCGTCGTAGAGCTTGCGGACGCGGAGCTTGCCGGGCGGCGCCTGGCGCACGCACAGCTCGCACAGGATGCATTCGTCGAGGTTCTCCTCGACCACCTCGATTCCCCCGTCCGCGGCGGCGTAGATGTCCACCGGGCAGGCGTCCTCGAGCTTCTTGGCCAGCTCCGCGTCGCCACGGATCGAGTCGTCCAGCTCGACGTCGATGAAGATCCCCGCCATCAGGCCCCCAGCTTCTCCCGCATCAGGTCCGGGATCGAGGCGATCTCCTCGGCCACCGTGATGCCGGCGGACTCGAGCCGGGCGATCTTCTCGGTGGCCGTGTCGGCCTTGCCCTCGACGATCGTGCCGGCGTGGCCGAAGCTCATGCCCGGCATCTCGTCCATGAAGCGGCCGGCCATGAAGGCCACGATCGGGAGCCGCGACTCGTTCTCGGTCACCCAGCGGGCCAGCTCGGCCTCCATGCGCCCGCCGGGCTCGGTGTAGATCACGATGCCCTCGGTCTGCTCGTCGGCCTCGAACAGCGGCATCAGCTCGGCGTAGGTGGAGCCGATGATCGCGTCGCCGCCGATCGACACGGCGGTGGAGACGCCAAGCCCCGCGGCGGTCAAGGTGGACGAGATCTCGGTGGTCATGCCGCCGCTGCGCGACATCACGCCGATCGACCCGGGCTGGTACGCCTTCTGGGCGTCCTTGGCCGGGCCGCCAATGCCGCCCATCTTGGCCACGCCCGGGCGGATGATCCCCAGGCAGTTCGGGCCGATGATGCGCGCGCCGCGCAGCTTGGCCAGCTCGACCATCTGGGCCACGTCGAAGCGCGGGATGCGCTCGGTCACGATGACGATCAGCTTCACGCCCGCCTCGATGGCCTCGAAGACGGCGTCGCGGGTGAAGGCGGGGGGGACGGTCACGACCGAGCCGTCCGGCACGTGCCCGATCGCGTCGACCAGCTGCGCCATCGAGTCGTAGACCGGCACGCCGTGCACCTCGCGGCCCTTGCGGCCGGGGGTCACGCCGCCGACGATCTTCGAGCCGTAGTCGAGGCACTCGCGGGTGAGGTTCACGGCCTCCCGCCCGGTGATGCCCTGGACGATGAACGTCGTGTCCTGGTCGATCAGGTGCTCGGTGCTCACGCCGTCGCCCCCGCGCCGATCTTCTCCACCGCGCGCCGGGCGGCCTCGTGCATCGAGACCGAGCGGTCGTAGTACTCCACCCCGTACTTCTCGAGGATCTTGAACCCCTCCTCCTCCCAGGCGCCCGGGATGCGGAAGACGGCGATCTTCTCGGCCGGGTCGTGGCCCAGCTCGAGGCAGGCCGCGATCACGCCGCGGGCCACGATGTCCACCCGCGTGTTGGAGACGATCGACATCATCACGGCGATCTTCTCCACGCCCGGCTTCTCGAGCACGAGCTTGGTCAGGTTCTTGGCCTTCGAGACGCTCGGGTTGCCGCCGATCTCGCAGTAGTTGGCCGGCTTGCCGCCGTGGTTGCGGACGGCGTCGAAGAGGGTCAGCGAGCCGCCGCCGGCGCCGATCACGAGGCCCAGGTTGCCGTCGAACTCGGTCACGTTGCCGGCCACGCCGCGGTGGTCGACGGCGTCGATCTGCTCGCCCTTGATCTCGAACTCGGTCGGCTCGCGCGCCTCGCGCGTCTCCTCGTCGCCGATGCCGAGCTCCTTCAGGATCGCCTTCTGGCGCGGGCGGGCCTCGTTCTCCATGTCCATGTGAGCGTCCACGGCCACGAACGTGCCGTCCTCGAGCCTGGCCAGCGGGTTGATCTCCGCCAGCGTCATGTCGTACTTCACGAACAGCCGGGCGAGCTTGGAGAGGATCGGGGTCAGGCGGTTCAGGTCCGAGCCGGTGATCCCCACCTGGGCGACCACGTCCTTGGCCCGGAAGTCCATGTGCGGCAGGATCGTGGAGAAGTGGCCACGCCCGATGTGCTCGGGGTGGGTCTCGGCCACCTCCTCGATGTCGATCCCGCCCATGTCGCTGAAGACGAACGTGGGCAGCTTGCGGATCCCGTCGTAGATCACGCCCGCGTAGTACTCCTGGGCGATCGGGGCCTTCTCGGCGATCAGCACGCCCTTGGGCATGTGACCGTTGATCTCGAGGGCGAGGATGTCGCGGGCGTGCGCCTCGGCCTCCTCGGGGGTGTCCGCGAACTGCACGCCGCCGGCCTTCATCCGGCCGCCGGTCAGGACCTGCGACTTGATGACCACCGGCTTGCCGATCTCGGCGGCGATGGCCTTGGCCTGCTCGGCGTCGGTGGCGAAGCCGTGGCCGGCGAGCGGGATGCCCTCCTTGGCCAGGATCTGACGCGATTCGAACTCGTAGAAGCGCATGCGGCGGCGCGGAACCCTATCGACAGCGGGAGCGGGCTACAGCCCGTACGCCTCCGCCAGCTCGGGGTCCTTCTTGGCCAACAGCTCGGCCAGCTCGACCATCACCTTGCACTGCTTCCAGGTGGCGTCGTCCTGCATCTTCCCGTCGATCATGTGCACGCCGGCCCCGTCCGGGATGGCCTCCAGCACCTTCTTCGCGAACCTGACCTCGTCCGCGGGCGGGCTGAAGACCTTCTTGGCGATCTCGATCTGAACCGGGTGCAGCGACCAGGCGCCGACGCAGCCGAGCAGGAACGCCGAGCGGAACTGGGCCTCGCAGCCCTGGACGTCCTTGATGTCTCCGTAGGGGCCGTAGAAGGGGAGGATGCCGGCGCTGGTGCAGGCGTCGACCATGCGGGCGATCGAGTAGTGCCACGGGTCCTGCTGGGCGGTGGCGCGCGGGGCGTCCGGGTTGTCCGGGTCCGGGTCCTCGATCACGCGGTAGGCGGGGTGGCCGCCGCCGACGCGGGTTGTCTTCATGCGGCGGAAGGCGGCCAGGTCGGCCGGGCCGAAGCTCATGCCCTGCATGCGCGGGCTGGCGGTGGCGATCTCCTCGAGGTTCACCACGCCGAGCGAGGTCTCGAGGATGGCGTGGACGAGGAGCGGCTTGTCCAGCTTCGCCTTGGCCTCGAGCTGGGCGAGCAGGCGGTCCACGTAGTGGATGTCCCAGGCACCCTCGACCTTGGGGACCATGATCACGTCGAGCTTGTCGCCGATCTCGGTGACGAGCGTGGTGAGGTCGTCCAGGATCCAGGGGCTCTCGAGGGCGTTCACGCGGGTCCAGAGCTGGGTGTCGCCGAAGTCGGTCTCCCTCGCGATGCGGACGAGGCCCTCGCGCGCGGGCACCTTGCGGTCGACCGGGATGGCGTCCTCGAGGTTGCCGAGCAGGATGTCCGCCTGCTTGGCCATGTCGGGCACCTTGGCGGCCATCTTCTCGTTGGAGCCGTCGAAGAAGTGGATCATCCGCGAGGGCGGGAAGGGGATCTCGCGGAGCGGCTCGGGGGCGCCGATGGCGAGAGGCTTGAAGAAGTCGCGCGGGTTTCTCATGGGCGGCAAAGCTATCGCCCCCAGTAGGATCGCCCCCCGATGAGCGACAACAGCAGCAACCACCAGTTGGACACCGACCAGCGCTCGCGCGAGTCGAGCGGCGCGCGCCAGTACGGCCGCTACCTCGAGGAGTTCGAGGTGGGCGCGGTCTACAAGCACTGGCCCGCCAAGACCGTCACCGAGGCCGACGACCACCTCTTCTGCCTGATCACGATGAACCATCACCCGCTGCACATAAACGACGTGTACGCAGGGGAATCGCAGCAGGGCCGGAACGTCGTGGTGGGCCCGCTCGTGTACTCGCTGATGCTCGGCATGTCGGTCGGGGACGTCTCCGGCAAGGCGATCGCCAACCTGGCGACCGAGGAGCTCTCGCACCCGGCCCCGGTGTTCCACGGGGACACGCTGTACGTGGAGAGCGAGGTGCTCGAGGTCCGGCCGTCGAAGTCCAAGCCGGACCGCGGCATCGTGAAGGTCAAGACGGACTGCTACAAGCAGGACGGCACGCTGGTGGCGACGTTCAAGCGCTCGGTTCTGGTGCCGCGACTGCCGGAGGCGATTCGGGAGGAGACGGCGGGGGCCGCTTCAGGGTCCTCCTCGGAGCCCACGCACAACCCCGACGGGTGACCGAGCGGCGGCGCTACGTGGCGCTGCGAGGCAAGATCACGCCCAGGGCCCGCGAGCGCTTCGGATCGGCCGATTTCGGTGGTACGGTGGATCCGGCGCAAGGAAGCGCCACTTCCAGGAGGGCGAGGGACGTGGACGAGCTAGATCGGGAATCTCACTCCGCAGGCGGGCACGAGCTGGCCTCGGAAGTCTCGGAGCGCATCCGGGCGATCATCTCGTCGGCGGAGGCCGCGGCGAACGCCGTGCGCCACGAGGCCGAGCAGCGCGCGCAGGTCCGGCGCCGGGTGGCCGACGAGGAGGCGCGCCGGATCGTGGACGATGCGCGGCGCGACGCCGAGGCGTTCCTGGCCGAGCGCATCCGCCGGATCTCCGAGCTCTCCGACGCCGTCGTGGAGCGTGGCGAGGGCATCGTCATGCGCCTGGACCGGGCCGAGGAGGTCCGCCGCCAGCTCCAGGGCCTGGCCGACGCCCTGGGCGAGAGCGCCGAGGAGCTGGCGCGCGAGCTGGGGGGCGACGCGCCCGAGGGCGGCACGCCGGAGCGCCGCACGCCCC
>JALZEZ010000484.1 GCA_030861775.1 Actinomycetota bacterium | reverse complement strand
CACCGAGGCCGCGGACTAGGCCGGGTCCAGCACCACCCGCCCGCCGCGCTCGGGCACGAACGTGATCGCCCGCCGCACGATGCGCTCCGGCGCGGCGGCGGTGGGGCGCAGGCGGGCGTGGCGGAGCACGGTCCGCAGGACCACCTTCATCTCGAGCTGGGCGAAGCTCGCACCGAGGCAGCGGCGCGGGCCGCCGCCGAACGGGATCCAGGTGTAGGTGCCGGGCGGGGTCTCGAGGAAGCGCTGCGGGCGGAAGGCCGCGGGGTCGGGGTAGATCTCGGGCCGGCGGTGCATCAGGTGGATGCACGGCGCCACGCGCACGCCGGCGGGCAGGAGGCGGCCGCCGAGCTCCATCGGCTCGGTCAGGAGCCGGACCACGACGACGATCACCGGCCGCAGGCGGAGCACCTCCGCCACGACCGCGTCGAGCATCTCCTCGCCGTCGATCGCGTCCATCGCCTCCGGGTTGCGGCTGAGCTGCTCCAGGGCCCAGGCCAGGGCGGTGGCGGTGGTCTCGTGCCCGGCCAGGAGCAGCGTCATCAGCTCGTCGCGGATCTCCTGGTCGGTCATCGCGACGCCGTCCTCGTCCCGGGCCTGGAGCAGCAGCGAGAGGATGTCCTCGCCCGGCGGCTCCTTGCGCCGCCGGCGGATCTCGCGGTAGACGAGCTCGTCCACCTCGCGTCGCGCCTTCGCGAGCCCGACCCGGCCGGGACCGAGAGCGGCGACCATGAACAGCCGCCGGCGGGCGGTCGTCCACTCGAGCATGTCCTTCAGGGCGGTGCGCAGCTCGGGCATCCCCTCGACCCCGAAGACCGTCCGCATGATCACGTCCAGGGTGATCGCCTGCATGCGCGGCCGGGCGGCGACCGGCTCCCCCCGCGGCCAGCGCTCGAGCTCCGCGAGCGCGACCGCCTCCATCTGCTCCTCGTACGCGCGCAGCCGCTCACCGTGGAACGACGGCAGCATCAGCTTGCGCTGGCGCAGGTGGCGGTCCTCGTCGAGCAGCAGGATCGACTCCGAGCCGAGGACCGGCTCGAGGATCGCGTTCGCCTCCCCGGCGTGGAGCCGCCGCGGGCTGCCGGTGAAGACCGCCTTCACGTCCTCGGGGTCGCTCACGAACACGAGCGGCCCGAAGCGCGCCAGCCGGTAGGTGAACATGTCGCCGTAGCGCCGGGCGCAGGCCTCCATCGCCTCGATCGGGCGCAGGATCCAGGCCGCCGTCTGGGCCGCCACCGGGAGCGGCGGGCCGGGCGGGAGAGTGGCGCCGTCGCCGTGCATCCGCGCGCCCGATCGTACCCCCGATCGGCCGCTAGACTCAGCGCCTCGGCGCCCCACCGGAGGGCGCCATCTCTCTGTCATGTACGCGATCGTCAAAGCAGGCGGCAAGCAGTACCGCGTGGAGGAGGGCGACTCCCTCCTCGTCGACCGCATGCCCGATGACGAGGGCGCCAAGGTCAATCTCCAGGCGCTGATGCTCGCCGACGGCGACAAGACCGTGTTCGACCCGGGCGAGGCCGACAAGATCAAGGTCGAGGCCGTGGTGGTCGGTCACGAGCGCGGCAAGAAGATCCACGTGCTCAAGTTCAAGCCGAAGCGCGGCTACCGCCGCCGCAGCGGGCACCGCGCCGACCTCACGCGGCTCGAGATCCGCGAGATCAAGATGCTCTCGCGGCGCCCGGCCAAGAAGAAGGAGGACGACGAGGATGGCTCATAAGAAGGGCCTCGGCTCCAGCCGCAACGGGCGCGACTCCGAGAGCAAGCGCCTCGGCGTGAAGATCTTCGCCGGCGAGCAGGTGGCCGGCGGCGAGATCATCGTGCGCCAGCGCGGGACGGTGTTCAAGCCCGGTGACGGCGTCGGGCTCGGCCGCGACCACACGATCTTCGCCACCCGCCCCGGCCGCGTGGAGTTCTCGACCGGCCGCCGCGGCCGGGTCATCTCCGTCGCGCCGGAGTAGCGTCCCGCACTCGATGGACATCTCCATCGGATCCGAGTTCGCCGGCCACCGCCTCGAGGGCATCGCGGGGCGCGGCGGCATGGGAGTGGTCTACAAGGCCACCCACCTCGCGCTCGACCGCGTCGTGGCGCTCAAGCTGATCGCGCCCGAGATCTCCGGCGACGAGAGCTTCCGCACGCGCTTCAAGCAGGAGTCGATGACGGCGGCGGCGCTCGACCACCCGAACGTCGTCCCCATCTACGACGCGGGCGAGGAGCACGGCCAGCTCTACGTGACGATGCGCCACGTGCCGGGCACGGACCTGCGCGCCCTGATCGAGCAGCACGGCGCGCTGCCCCCGGCCGAGGCGGCCAGCATCATCGCCCAGGTGGCCGGCGCGCTCGACGCCGCGCACGAGCGCGGGCTCGTCCACCGCGACGTGAAGCCGGGGAACATCCTGATCGAGGACCGCGGCGGCAAGCGCCACGCCTACCTGACCGACTTCGGGCTGACCAAACACGCCGCGACCGACAGCGGCATGACCAAGACCGGCATGTTCGTCGGCACGCTCGACTACATCGCCCCGGAGCAGCTCCAGGGCCAGAAGGTGGACGCCCGCACCGACGTCTACTCGCTCGCCTGCGTGCTCTACCAGGCCGTGACCGGCCAGGTGCCCTACCCGCGCGACAGCGAGCCGTCGAAGATGTGGGCGCACATGGGCGAGGACCCGCCCTCGGTCGTGCGCGTTCGCGGCGACGTGCCGCCCGCGTTCGAGGAGGTCATCAAGCGCGGGATGGCCAAGGAGCCCAAGGACCGCTACCCGTCGACCGGCGACCTCGGCCGCGCCGCGCTCGCCGCCGCGCAGGACCAGCAGTCCACGCAGGTGGAGCGCAGCGTCGCAACCGGCGACGCCGCCCCCGGCCACGCCATGCCCCCGCCCGTGGTG
>JALZEZ010000483.1 GCA_030861775.1 Actinomycetota bacterium | reverse complement strand
GGGGCCCGCGGCGGCCGAGCCGGCCGCCGCCGCGGCGCCGGAGGAGGACCGCGCGAGCGGCCTCGTGGCCGTGGCCGAGGAGCCCCCGGCGGAGGGGCTCGACCTCCTCGCCTCCCGCGTGCGCGCCCTGGAAGCCACCGTGGGAGAGCTGCGCGAGGAGCTCGCCGCCCTCAGGCGCGAGCTGGGCGATTAGGGCGGCACCACAGCGCCAGCCCGGCGAAGGCGGCGTACAGCGCCGTCTCCAGGTGCTCCACCAAGGGCTGCGACTCCTCGGCCAACCCGCGCGCGTGGACGATCGCCAGCAGCGCAGCCGCCACAGCCAGCAGCTCGAACAGCGAGCGGAAGCGCTCCGGGTCGCGGCTGGCCCACAGCGCCTGGCCGCTGATCGCGATCGCCAGCGCGCCCAGGCAACGCCCAAAGTACGAGCCGAGGTCGGAGCGCTCGACGTCCCAGCCGAACGCCTCCGCCCACTCGAACGGCACCAGAAAGAGCGGGATCGCGAACACCACCAGGAACAGCCCGCCGACCGCCATCAGGAACGCCCGCGAGCGGGTCACTGCATCCGCTCCCGCAGCTCGAGGTACTCCGCCCGTGCCCTGAAGGTGGCCCGCATCTCCGCGCCCATCCGGTCGCGGAAGTGCTCGCGGTAGGTGGCGTCGGTGAGGACCGCGATCGCGTAGTACAGGCCGCTGACCGCCGCGATCCCGCCCGACACGCGCAGCAGCTCGGCGGTGACCTCCACCCGCTCCCCGAAGACGTCGAGCGCCACGAGCGAGTCGCCGGTCGAGCCGATCCACGACTCGCGCACCTCTGGGCCGATCGCCAGCGCTCCGAACACGACGTAGAACGCCCCGACCCCGGCGGCGACGACGATCACCTGGAGCGCGTGGCTCACCAGCACGACGAGCCCGACGTTGACCCGCTGGCGGCGGTCGAGCGGCGGTCCGGCCGCGGCGCCCTCCTCGATGCCGCGCACCTCCTGCGGCAGGCGGGCCATGAGGAACAGCAGGCCGAGCACCACCAGGAGGATGCCCAGCACCCAGAGCAGCCGCCCCGGCACGGTGGAGAGGACCTCCCACATCTCCGTGTTCACGAACATGACCACCGCGAACAGGAGCAGCAGCGGCAGGGCGCTGGTCAGCGAGACCACGGCCGTGGCCAGCTCACGGACCAGCCGGATCGAGGCCTCGCGCAGGATGGCCGGCAGCGCGTAGCCCACCACCAGGTAGATCGCCAGCAGCAGCCCCAGGTTCCCCAGCACGGTGGCCACCGCGCTCTCCACCTGCCCGCCGAAGATCAGCGGCAGCAGCGCCGGCGCCAGGACGAACGTGGCCAGCTCGACCGCGCCGAGCCGCTCCGGCACCGACAGGAACGGCCGCCCGCGCATGCGGTTGACCAGGCCCGCCGCCGCCAGCAGCACGGCCAGCCCGCCGAGCGCGGCCGCCACGTTCGCCGACCAGTGCCAGTCGAGGTCGATCGCCCCCAGCAGCTCGACCACGAAGACCAGCCCGAGCAGCGGGATCGCCCGGTTGAAGACGTCGCCGGCCGCCGAGTAGCCCTCGATGAACAGCGGCAGCCCGGCCTTGCGGAAGCGGCGCTCGTAGACGGCGAGCTCGTCCATCCGCCGGTATTCGACCGCGAGGAGCGGACGTTCAGTTCTCGCGGCACCCCGCGCAGGCGCCGCGCAGCGTCACCTCGTGGCTGTGTATGTCGCCGCCGAGCCGGCGGCTGAGGCGCGCGATCGAGCGTTCGAGCTCCTCGTCCACGAACGGGGTCACCTCGCCGCAGCGGTCGCAGACCACGTGGTGGTGGTGCTCGCCGCTGGGGTCGAGCGGCTCGTAGGCGGCGCTGCCGGTGCCGGCGTCGACCCGCCGCACGAGCCCCAGCTCGGTGAGCGTCTCGAGCGCCCGGTACACGGTCGCGAAGCCGATCGGATGGCCGCCGCCCTGGAGCTCGGCCAGGATGTCGTTCGCGGTCATCAGGCAGTCGTGGCGGGCGAGGACCTCGATCACCGCGCGGCGCCCGCTGCCGGAGCGGTGGCCGGCCGCCCGCAGGCGCGCCTCGGTGTGCTCGCGCCAGCCGGAGCCGCTCACCGCCACGCCTCCGCCATCGCGTGCGCGTTGTGCAGCTCGGCCCCGATCAGCGATTCCGCGCCGCTGCCGGGCTCCCCGAGCGCGTCGGCGTAGAGCGAGGTGGAGACGCGCGCGCCCGCCTCCTCGGCCACCTGGCGCTCGAGCTTCGCGTCCACGGCGTGCTCGGTGAAGATCGTGTCCACGCCGGCGCGCCGGATCGCCGCCACCAGCTCGCGGACCTGCTCGCCGGAGGGCTCGGCGTCGGTCGTCAGCCCCGGCAGCACGCTGCCCACCACCTCGATCCCGTAGGCGCGCGCGAAGTAGCCGAACGAGTCGTGGCTCGTGACGAGCTTGCGCCGCTCGCGCGGGATCGGCCGCAGCAGCTCGCGGATCTCGTGCGCCATCGTGTCGATCTGCCGCCTGTAGGTGGAGGCGTTCGCCCGGAAGCGGGCCGCGCTCGACGGCTCCGCCTCGATCATCGCCGCCTCCACCGCGTCCACCATCCGCTTGGCGTTGGCCGGGTCGTGCCAGACGTGCGGGTCGCCGCCCGCGAGGCGGATCCCGTCGGTGGCGGTCACGCGCTCGGCGTCCCCGCCCGCGGCGCCCAGGAGGTCGTCGAGCCAGTCGTCGAGCCCCGCCCCGTTGCGGATGACGACGTCGGCGTCCGCCACCGCCTCGGCGTCCGAGGGCCGCGGCTCGTACTCATGCGGCTCGGCGTCCGGGCCGAGGATGCCGTCCACCTCGACCCGCTCCCCGCCGACCTCCCGGGCGATGTCCTCGAGCTGCATGGTCGTGGCCACCACCCGCAGC
>JALZEZ010000482.1 GCA_030861775.1 Actinomycetota bacterium | reverse complement strand
GGCAGGGATGGACCGGCGGGCGGAGACCACGAGCACGGCGCCGAGACCGAACGCTCCGACGGCCCGGGCCCAGGCGGCAGTCCCATCGGCGCCCAACGCGGTGGCGCCCTCGGCGACAGCCAACGCCACGAGAGCGGCCCACAGCACGCGGCGGGTGGTTCGGTCCTCGGTCAAACCGACCGTCCCTAGAGCGAGGAGGACGATGCCGATCCCGCGGATCAGGACGAGGGCGGTTTCGTCGGCCGCGCTGAGGAGGGAACCGTGCAGGAAGGCGGCGGTGGCCAGGGCGACGAACCCCAGCGCGAGCGCCACGCGAGCCCGGGACTGCGCTCCGATCAGAGCGGGCCGGAGAGCCACGCCGGCCGCGCCCGCCACCGCCAGGACCGCGAGCCGCCGGCGCCAGGGACTGCCGCGCGGCACCGCGGTCCAGCCGGCCAGCACTACCGCGCAGAGCAGCGCCAGGACGACCCCCGGCACCAGCAGGTAGCGGGTGAGGATCGGGAGCCCGGCGACGCCCAGGGCCATGAACGCCAGGAGCCCCAGCCCGAGGATCGCGAGCGGGAGCAGCGCACGCTCGTACAGCACGACGGCGGCGACCACGCAGCCGGCCAGCCCGACCAGCGCCACGCCGGTGCCGAGCACGCTCTCCAGGTACTGCGGCGCGGTCTCCACCGCCGCCCGGAAGTCGCGCGGGCGGTTGAGCGTCTCGGCCAGGTCGCGCGTGGTGTGCAGCGAGAACAGCGGATCGCCGGTGACCGCGAGGTCGCTCGCCGCCCAGAGCAGCGGAGCGGCGGCGGCGAGCGCCAGCGCCCGCGCCCGGCGGCGGAGGTCGAGCGGCGGGAGCAGGTAGAGCGCGTAGGCCCCGGCCAGCAGCCAGCCCTCGGGGCGCAGCAGCCCGGCCAGCCCGAGCTGCACCAGCACGGGCACGCCCGCGCGCGGGCGGCGGGCCTCCACGGCGGCCGCCGACACCACCAGCGCCAGGTAGGGCACGTCCACCAGCGCCTGGGCCATCTCGCCGCCGAGCGTGGCCCGGGTGATCAGGAGCGCGCCGAACACGACCCCGACCGGGCGCGAGAAGAGCCGCGCGCCGAGCAGGTAGCCGGCCACGACCAGCCAGCCGAACGAGAGCGCGGTGAGGACCAGCAGCGCGTCGCCGGACGCGTCGCCGAGCGGCGCCAGCGGTGCGCAGATCGCGTTCAGCAGCGGATGGGGCGTGGGCGCCCCCGGCGCCTCGTAGCCGGGGGAGCGCCCGTGCCACAGGTCGTCGCCCCAGAGCAGGGCGTATGAGGCGTCGTAGCCGATCGCGCCGGGGCCGTAGGCGACCAGCGCGCAGGCCGCCAGAACGGCGCTCGCGAGGGGGAGCGCCCACCATGAAGTAGTCAAACGGTTAAGCATGATTGACATGCGACGGGAGTCGTGTTTAGGGTGGCATCAACGGGGGCTCGCTGGCCAACAGGGTGGGACCCGAGACTCGATGGGGCAAGAAGCTCCACCTGCAAGGGGGGACGTATGGCGCATGGCGAGAACCACTCCGGACGCGGCACGCGCGGGCGCGGCATCGTAGTCACGCTGGTCGCGCTGATCGCGGCGGCGCTGGCGTTCGGCATGGTCGGCGCCTTCGGCCAGGAGCGCGACCGCCCGGACGACTGCCCGCCCGGCGGCTACAACGGCTACAACGGCCCGGGCTACAACGGCTACGGCGGCCCCGGCTACAACGGCTACGGCGGGCCTGGCTACAACGGCTACGGCGGTCCCGGCTACAACGGCTACGGCGGTCCCGGCTACAACGGGCCCTGCCCCCCGTGCCCCCCGCCCGGTCAGGGCAACGGCGGCGGCCACGACAAGGATCGCGGCGAGGGCCACGACCGGGGACGCGGGCGCGGTCACTGCAAGGACGACTTCCCCGAGGCCCGCTTCACCTGGGACCCGAAGCCGGCGCAGGCGGGTGAGCCCGTCCACTTCGACGCGAGCGCGTCGGACGACGACGAGAGCGACCCGATCGTCAGCTACCAGTGGGACTTCGACGGCGACGGCCAGTTCGACGACGGCAGCGGCCAGCAGATCGACCACGTCTTCCCCGAGCCGGGCAAGTACGACGTCGGGCTGCTGGTGACCGACGCCGACGGGGACTCCGACACGACCGTCGAGACCGTGCAGGTGCTGGACAAGCCCAAGCCGCCGAAGGCGAAGGACGACCCGCCCGCGGACCCGCCCAAGGCCGACCCGCCCAAGGCCGATCCGCCGCGGGGCAACCCGCCGGCGGACGCGCCGCCCACCTCGTCGGTCAAGGTGGCGCCGAACCAGAAGCTGAGCCAGGTCCTCTCCAAGGGGCTGGTGGTCATCGCCACCTGCTCGGAGACCTGCAAGGGCGACGTGGGCATCGCGCTCCAGTCGAAGGGCGGCAAGGTCAAGGCCTCGTCGGCGAGGGTCAAGGCCAAGCTGAAGCCCGGGGCGAAGACCAAGGTCCGCGTCAAGCTCTCGAAGAAGGCCAGGAGCGCGCTGCGCCGCAGCCGCAAGGCCACCTTCCTGATCACCCTCGCCGTACGCGACGCGGCGGGCAACACGGCGAGCGCCAGCCGGCTCTCGACGCTGCGCCGATAGTCAGGCGGACTCCCCCCTGCCGGCCCGGTCGCCTGCCGCGGCCACGGCCGGCAGGGCCTCCGCCACGAGCTGCTCGAGCTGCTCGCGGGTGATCGTGCCGGCCAGCCACTCGTCGAGCGCGACCTCGAAGAGGCCCAGGAAGCCGAGCAGGGCGGTGAGCGCGGGCGCGGGCGGGTCGGCCGTGCCGAGCTGGTTCAGGGCCATGCCGCGCGCCAGCGCGAGGCTCGCCTCGCGGGTCACCGACCCCGCGCGCGGCGACTCCACCTGACGGGCACGGCGCAC
>JALZEZ010000481.1 GCA_030861775.1 Actinomycetota bacterium | reverse complement strand
CGCAGTCGCTCGCGCACCGGGGCGGGCTCCACCAGCTTCAGCAACCCGAGCGAGCCGGCGGGCTGACCGGCGGCCAGCAGCACGCGCTGTGGCGACCGCACCTCCGGCAGGCCGAGCTCGGACGCCAGGCGCTCGCCGGCGGGCACGAGCCGCAGCCCGGCCGCGAACGCCTCCGTCGCTTCGAGCTCCGCCGCCAGCCGCGCGGCAGAGGCCCACGTGTCTACGCCGAGCCGCTCGACCGCACGCTCGAGGTCCTGCATCGACCTGTCGTGCGTGCGTCCGTGGCCGGACGCGTGGACGGCGACCAGCAGGGCGACGCCCTCGGCGCGAAGCGCCTCGGCGGGCTCACCACCCACCAGCATCGGCTCGGTGCGTGCGGAGAGGATCTCCCAGGCGGCCTGCGGCGGCGCCTCGACTCCGGCGATCCGCCAGTGCAGGTCCACCACGCGGGGGCCGCCCGGGCGCCCCCACTCCTGCGCGTGCGGCTCCACCAGGCCCGGGTGGTCGACGTGGTCGAGCCCGATCTCGAGGCCCAGCGACGCGAGCGCCGCTCCGCTCCGTGCGAGGTCGGCCGGGGCGACGAGCAGGTCGACGTCCCCGTAGCCGCGCGGCGCGCGATCCGCGTAGAGATGGCGCCTGAAGACGGGTCCCTTGAGAAGGATGGCGCGGCACCCCGCGGCTCGGAACGCGCGCAGCACCTCGGCGGTCAAGGCGTCGATCCCCAGGCTGCGCGCCGTCGCGACGACGGCTGTCGGGAGTGGGCGGGGCGAGGCGTCGCCGGTCACGACCGGCTCACCCGCCCATCAACGCCGGCCCGCGCCTGGTCACGACGCTGAGTCCCGGCCAGCGCCTGATCGTCGCCACCTCCCACCGCTCGTCGGCCTGAAGCTCCTCGACCACCCGGTGGACACCGCCGCAGACCATGCGCTCCGTCGCGGCCCGGAAGACCGGCCAGGTGTCGTGCATGAACAGCACGCCCTCGGCGGTCAGGATCTCGAGCGCGTTGTGGGTGTCGCGCCGGGCCTGCTCGTAGGCGTGGTCGCCGTCGACGAACACGATGTCGGGGCGCGGGCCGTCGTAGCTCTCGAAGAACGCGTCGGACGTCATCTCCCACAGCCGGGCGCCGGCCACGTCGAACTCCAGGCGCTCGAACGAGACGTCCACGCCGTGCGCCTCGCCGCACACGGGCGCGACCTCCGCGAGGCAGTCGCCCTTGTAGACCCCGATCTCGATGTAGGTCGGCTTCGCGTAGCTCGCCGCCACGGCGGCGATGATCGGTCCATGCCAGCGGTTCCACGGGAAGGGGATCCGCGGCGCCGCTGACTGCTCTGGCTGACGGGGCTCCATCAGCCGCTAGGGTGCCAGCATCGAGGAACCGACGCTGCGACTCAGGGAAGACGGCCTCGAATGGCGCGAGCTCGAGGGCGAGGTCGTCGCGCTCGATCTGCAGCAATCCGAGTACTTCGGCATCAACAAGACCGGCTCCGTCCTCTGGCAGGCCGTCGCCCGGGGCGCCACGCGACGCGAGCTGATCGAGCTCCTCGTGCAGCGGTACGAGCTGGACGAGGAGGCGGCGGGCGCTCACGTGGACGACTTCGTCTCCGCCCTCGCCCGGTCCGGGGTGCTGGACACGCCGTAGATGGCGGATCCCCGGCCGCTCGTCAGCGTGGTGGTCGCCGCCTACGACTGCGAGCGCTACATCGCGGCGACACTCGACAGCGCGCTGGCCCAGGACTACGAGCCCCTCGAGGTGATCGTCGTCGACGACGGCTCCACGGACGCGACCGCGGCGATCGTCGAGCGCTACGACGTCCGCCTGATCGGGCGCGCCAACGGCGGCCAGGGAGCCGCGAAGAACACCGGCGTCGCGGCGGCGCGCGGCTCGCTGATCGCGTTCCTCGACCACGACGACCTCTGGGCGCCGCGGAAGATCGCCCGGCAGGTCGAGGCGCTGGGCGCGGCGCCCGAGGTGGCCGGCGTGGTCGCGCGGCTGGAGGTCCTGCTCGAGCCGGGCGTCCCGCATCCGCCGTGGCTGCCGCGCTCGCGCGAGTACCCCTGGTTCCCGCCCTCGTCGTGGCTCGTGAGGCGCGAGGCGTTCGACGCGGTCGGCGCCTTCGACGAGCAGTCGAGCGTCCCCGACTTCGACTGGATGCTCCGCGCGCGCGACCTCGGCCACACGTTCGCGATCGTGCCGGAGGTCCTCGGGAGGTACCGCATCCACGGCGGGAACGCCTCCTACCGCCGCGAGGCGGTCGCCGCCGACGGGTTCGTCGCGCTGCGGCGCTCACTCGATCGCATCCGGTCGGGGGCATGAGCACGCGCGTCCGGCCCACCCCGCTCGAGGTCGCGAGCATGATGGTCTTCGGCCTCGACCCCGAGACGCCGCCGCTGCCCGGCTCCGCGCCCGGCGTCTCGCCCCGCCAAGCGCTCGAGGCGGCCCTTCTACCGGCGCTAGCGCGACCCCCGTGCGTCGTCGCGTTCTCGGGCGGGCGCGATTCCTCGCTGCTGCTGGCGATCGCCGCACACGTCGCGCGGCGGGAGGGCCTCCCGCCGCCGCTCCCCCTCACGCTGCGCTTCCCGCAGTCGCCGACCGCGGAGGAGTCCGGCTGGCAGGAGCTCGTGATCCGGCACCTGGGGATCGACGACTGGGTCCGCCGCGAGATCCACGACGAGCTCGACTTCGTCGGACCGGTGGCGCAGCGCGTGATGCTCCGGCACGGACTGCTCTGGCCCGCGAACCTGCACTTCGTGGCCCCGCCGGCGGCGCAGGCGGCGGGCGGCTCACTGGTGACGGGCGTCGGTGGCGATCGCGTGCTGTCGAGCGGACCCGACGACGCGCTCGGCCGCTCGCGTACTCGCGCCACGCTGCGCAACCTCGTCCGGGG
>JALZEZ010000480.1:2287-2887 GCA_030861775.1 Actinomycetota bacterium | reverse complement strand
GACCTGGGGCTGGCCGTCGTGTGGGAGGTGGACGGCGAGGGCAGGCACACCGCCCGCTGGGAGGTCCCGGTCTCGGCCGCGCTCGGGCGGTATCGGTTCGCGATCACCGCCAACCGCTACCGGCTCGTCTCCGAGCCCTTCACGGTCAGCCGCTCGACGGCGCTGGGCCTGACCGACGCGCCCACCCGCCGCGGCGTGGCGGTGCGGATCACCTACCCGGTGGCTGTGCCGGAGGAGGACCTCACCTACCGGCCCCGGCACGCGCGCGGCGGGCGGGTCGCGTTCATCGTGGCCGGGCGGAAGGTCGTTGTTCGCTCGCGCCAAGCTTCGAAGTTCGCGGTGGCGAACCGCGGCGCTCAGGTGCAGGTGCCACGCAGCGCTGCGACCGATCGCTGGGGCAACCGCAACGGCCGGGCGCTGATCCTCGGCGGACCCTGAGCTCGTATATCCGTTTAGGAGCCGGGTCGCGGGGGAAGTACCGGCTAAAGCTCCTACGAGCTCGTGCCGATCACAGGCACATCAACTTCTCTCACGGTCGAGGCGCCCCTCGTCCGAGGCACGGAGCCGCTGAGGGTCGTTCCTATGCACTTGAGACGGGGG
>JALZEZ010000480.1:0-2277 GCA_030861775.1 Actinomycetota bacterium | reverse complement strand
CCCCCTCTCTCTTCCGGAACCGGTGCGCGCAGGCGGATGACGCGGGCGCCGCTTGGCTCCTCGATCTTCTCGCCGCCGTCGGGGGCGAAGCCGAAGCGAGCGTAGAAGGCGATGGCCGGCGTGTTCTCCGGCAGGACCCAAAGGAGGGCCGTGCGGCAGCCGGCCATGGCGGCGCGGGCCATGGCGGCTTCGAGCAGGGCCGAGCCGATGCCGCGGCGGAAGCGGCCGGGCTCGACGTAGAGCGCGGCGATCTCCGCCTCGTCGGCGGCGATGGCGAGAGCGCAGAAGCCGGCCACGGCGGCCTCCGGTTCCTCGGCCACGAGCGTCGTGCTCACGCGCGTGCGGCCGGCGAGGATGTCGCGCCACGAGCGTTCGCGGCGCTCGGCCGAGAGCTCGTCGAGCAGCTCGTCCGGAAGCAGACCGCGGTAGGCCTCCCGCCACGAGCGTACGTGGATGTCCGCGATGGCGGAGGCATCGTCCTCGCGCGCGCCGCGAACGACCAGGCTCGCCCCCATGGGGCGAATCTTGCTGCCTAGCGGACGGTGAGGCGCACGCGCCGGCTCTTGCCCGTCGCGTGGTCGTCGTGCTTCGGGAGCACGACGCGGAAGGTGCCGCTGCTGTTGATCGTCAGCGTGCGCTTCCAGTTCGAGACGGCCTCGCCGGCATCGGTGAGCGTCGCGCGTGCCACCGTGACGTAGCGGCCGTCGGACCGGCGCCGCTGGATCTGCGCCTTCTGGCCGTCGTGCGCGGGGGCGACGGTGCCCGAGAACTTGACCCTCTGCCCGGCCTTCGGCGTCGAGTCGCTCACCGCGAGCACGATCCTCGGCGCGACCGCGACGAGCACCTCGGGGCTGGTGGCGGCGGACCTCCCCTTCGACTCGGAGCGGTACTTCACGTTCAGCGAGGGGGTCCGCTCGAACCTGTAGGTGCCGTCCGCGGCGGTCATGGTGGTGGCCGCGTTCTTGAAGTCGCCGAAGGGGAACGGGTCCTCCTCGAGCGTGATCGTCTCGCCGGCGTTGTCGGCGCCGGTGAGCTGACCGGTGAGAGCGACCTTCTCGCCGAAGACGACGCGCGGGGTGCTGGCCGCGATCGAGAGGGCGTGCGGCGACGGCGGCTGCGCGTGGGCGGCGGGAGCCGCGAGCAGAGCGGCGGCGAGCGTGGCGAGCAGGGTGCGTCTCACGTCATGTACAACGCGGCGCGCGCACGGTAGTTGGCCGGTACGGTCCGCCCGTGTCGCGCGCCGCAGCAGCCGTCGTGCTCGTGCTCGCCCTCGCCGTGACCGCCCCGGCCGAGGCGCTCGAGTGGCGGGGGGTCGTCGAGGGGGCGTACGGGCCGGTCTGGGACCACGGCGCGCGCGAGCGGGTGCTGCGCTGGATGCCGTCGCACGGCTTCAACGCGTACGTGCACGCGCCGAAGGACGATCTCTGGCAGCGCACCCACTGGCGCGATCCGTACCCGGCCGCGCAGCAGGCCGAGTTCGGCGCGGAGATCGCGCTGGCGCGGCGGATCGGGGTCGAGTGGATCCCGAACCTCAGCCCGGCGCTGCCGCTGATCCCCACGCCGGCGGCGCCGCGGGGAGCGCCGAGCCGCGACATCTGCTTCTCGTGCCCCGAGGACCTGCGGGCCCTGCTCGACAAGCTGGAGCCGTTCCGGGCCGCCGGGGCGCGGACGTTCATGCTCAGCTTCGACGACGTCACCAAGACGCTCAGCCACCCGCAGGACCTGGTCGCGTACGGCGGCGGTGACGAGGGGTTCGGGCGCGCGAACGGCGACCTGCTCAACCGCCTGTACGCGGCGCTGCGGGAGCGGACGGCGGACGCGCGCCTGCTCACCGTCGGTGCCGACTACTCGGGCACCGGGGACACGCCGTACCTGCAGGGACTGCGCGCGACGCTGCGGCCGGAGGTGGGGGTGATGTGGACGGGGCTCTCGATCCCCGCGCAGGAGTTCGCGCCCGAGGATGCCGCCGCGTACGGGCGCAACATCGGGCGCCGCCCGCTCGTGTGGGAGAACTGGACGAACAACGACACCGCCGGCAACGCCACCCCGCACGGGACCACGCGCCTGTTCCTGGGCCCCTACCGGCGCCGGGCGGACGCCGCCGGCGCCGTGGGCGGGTTCTTCTTCAACCCGATGAACGAGGCGGACCTCAACCTGCTCCCGCTGGCGACCGCGGGCGACTGGATGCGCGACCCCGGCGGCTACTCGCGGCGCGCGTCGTGGCTGCGGGCGGTGAAGGAGCTGGCGGGGCGGGGGCGCGCCGGGCGGGCGCGGTTC
>JALZEZ010000479.1 GCA_030861775.1 Actinomycetota bacterium | reverse complement strand
TTCGGTTGAAGTAGGCCCCCTCGATCCCGCACTGCAGGCCGAGGATGAAGGCCAGCGACCAGATCACCATCGTCGAGCCGAGGATCAGGACGCCGGCCTGGCGCAGCGCCTCGCCGAAGAAGCGGAAGACCCTGAGGCCGAAGACCTCGCCGAAGTCGCGCGCGGCGAACTTGGCGATGTCGCCGAGCGAGGCGATCCAGTCGCGGGGGGCGGCGAGGTAGCGCTGCATCTACTTGATCACCGAGATCTCGGGGTGCGTCGCGAGCAGCGTCTGGGTGAAGACGTAGTTGAACGCGAAGATCCCGAGGAACGCGATCACGACCGCCTGGTTGACAGCGCGGCCCACCCCCTCGGCGCCGCCCGAGGCGGTCATGCCCTTGTAACAGCAGACGATCGCGATGATCGCGCCGAACAGGGTCGTCTTCACCACCGATCCCCACAGGTCGGTGGTCGAGGCGTTCGTGAGCAGCGTGGCGAAGAAGGGCCCGAGTGGCGCCTTGAAGGTCAGGGTGGCCAGCACGCCGCCGAAGATGCCGAACAGCAGCGCGTAGATGTTGAAGAGGCCGGTGACGACCATCAGCGAGAGGAAGCGCGGCACGACCAGGTTCTTGACCGGGTCCACGCCGAGCACCTGGAGGGCGTCGAGCTCCTCGCGGATCTTGCGGGCGCCGAGGTCGGCCGTGATCGCGGTGCCGGCCACGCCGGCCAGGATGATCGCGGTCACGAACGGCGCGAACTCGCGGATCGACGCGAGCACGAAGAAGCCGCCCAGGCGGTCGATCGCCCCGAACAGCACCAGGAAGTTCCCGGCCTGGAGCCCCGGAGCGCCGTAGCCGAAGGCGATCGTGGAGATCAGGAGCGGGAACCAGCACAGGCGGAGGGCGAAGAGGAACTGCTGCACGAGCTCGCCGCCGTACGGGTACGGAGGCCGCAACGCGGACAGGATCGTCTTGCCGGTGAGGATCATCATGTCCCCCACCTGTTCGAGCAGGTTCTTGGTCGGTAGGAACGCTCGGTCTGCTACTGCGCGAACCACGCTGTTGTCCTCCCTGCTGAGCGCACACACGGCGGCGCTCGTCGCCGGCCCGGAAATCTACGCCATACCAGCGACGGGTGCCAACTGACAACCGTTCGCGGTGCGCCGTGACGGCCATTTCCCGTGGTAGCTTTCCGCCACCTTGGGGAGGACGGGAGCGTATCCGCGGACCGGGGCCGGCGTGCTCGCGCTGCTCGGCGCGACCCCTCTGATCGCCGCGGGCTGCGGCGGCGGCGATCGTCAGGACAAGGACGAGCCGGAGGGGAACTTCCCCGTCGAGGTCGTCAGCGCCGAGTTCCCGAAGGAGCAGAAGCTCGCCAAGGACTCGAAGATGAAGATCGTGGTCCGCAACGCGGGCTCGAAGGAGATCCCGGTCATCTCGGTCACCGTCGAGTGCAAGCGCAGCCCCGAGCAGGGCCAGCGCTCGTCCGGCTCCGGCGGGTCGCCGAGCGGCGCCGGCTCGCAGGGCGGCGGCTTCAACTACCGCACGACCTTCCCCGGCGTGGCCGACCCGAGCCGCCCGCAGTTCGTGGTCAACACGATCCCCACGGCCGAGCCGCGCAACTACGACCGCGGCCGGCTCGACCCGCTCGAGCGCTCGTCCTCCTACGTGAGCACCTACCCGCTCGGCAAGCTGCCGCCCGGCAAGGGCGCGACCTTCACGTGGGACGTGACCGCGGTCAAGGCCGGGCCGTACAAGATCTGCTGGAAGGTCAACGCGGGGCTCGACGGCAAGGCCAAGGCCGTCGCCTCCGGCGGCCCGATCAACGGCGAGTTCACCGGCACGGTCTCCGCCGTGGCGCCCGACGCGCGCATCGGCGACGACGGCCGGACGGTCATCGAGTCCGAGCCGGAGGACGGCGGCGAGTAGCGAAAAAGGGGTCTGACCCCTTTTTTACGTTGGCGTAACGCTGCGTTCGTATCCGGCGCAGCGGACCACCGGGATCCGCGGGTACTTCGGGTACTCGGGCTGCGTCTTCGACCGCTCGCACATCGAGAACGCCGACCCGCGCGTGGTGCGGATGACCTTCTGGTGGCGGCAGGTGTCGCAGAGACCGGCGCCGGTCACGCGGTGAGTATGGCGCGGATAAGGGGCGGCTCTCCGCTCGAGGTCCCGCCCTCTTCGCGGCGGGTCAATTGGTTGGACCGGGGGCCGCCCCTGCAGGGACGTTCGCATATGCGCGCGGCCAGGTCAATGCCCCGGGCGGGGGGCGCGGTCCCTATCGCGGTAGCCGCGGCGCGATGATGCGGTAGGCCTTCAGCCCGAGCCCGAGGCGCTCGCGGTCCTCGGAGGCCATCGGGTTAAGCCCGGTCAGCTCGCGGACGCGCTCGAGCCGGTAGGCGACCGTGTGCCGATGGGCGTAGATCGCCGAGGCGGTCGCGTTCATGTTGCAGTTCTCGGCCAGGTAGGCCTCGAGCGTCCCGATCAGGTCCGTCGAGTACTGCTCGTCGTAGCGGACGGCTGGGGCCACGGTGTCCTCGTAGAAGCTGCGCACCTCCTCGGGGTGGCTGGCGAGAACGCGGAACAGCAGCCGGTAGGTGCCGCCGCCGATGTCCTGCTCCGGCGCGTGCCCCTCGGTCGTCACGTCGAGCACCAGCTCGGCCTCCTCCAGGGCCCGGCGCAGCTCCGCCGGGTCGGCGTAGCGGGAGGAGACGCCGACCACCGCCTGGCGGCCGAGCCGGGCGGCCACCCGGCGGGCGTCGTCGAGCGACCCCGGCAGGAGCGCGTACACGCGCGTGCCGATCGCCTGCACCAGCGCGTCCGGCCGCTCGTCCGAGATCACCGCGATCAGCCGGCCGGCCGAGCGCTCCCCGGGGTCGGCGCACAGGCCGACGGCGCCCTCGGTCAGGTCG
>JALZEZ010000209.1 GCA_030861775.1 Actinomycetota bacterium | reverse complement strand
CGGCGGCGGACCGGCTCGCCGCGAGCGGCGCCAGGCGGCTGCGGATGATCGGTTCGATCGCGCTCTCCCTCTGCTATGTCGGTGCGATGCGCTTCGACGCGATGCTCAGCCTCCGGACCTGCCGGTCGGTGGACGCCGCCGCGGCGCAGTTGATCGCCCGCGAGGCCGGTGCCGTCGTGTCCTTCCCCGAGGCCGGTGACCTCGCCGCGCCGCTCGGGCTCGACATGCGCTCGCGCGTGCTGGCCGCCTCCTCCCCGGAGCTGCTCGCGGACGTCGCCGCGGTGGCCGGCTGACATGCCCCGCCTCCGGCGCGTCGACTGCTCCGCCCCCGGCATCACCCGGCGCCGCCGCGGGCGCGGGTTCGAGTACGTGGACGAGGACGGCAACCGGGTCGAGGACCTGGAGGTGCTCGCCCGGATCAACGAGCTGGCCATCCCGCCGGCCTGGTCCGACGTGTGGGTCTGCCCCTACCCGATGGGGCACATACAGGCCACCGGCGTGGACGCCCGCGGGCGCAAGCAGTACCTCTACCACCAGCGCTGGCGCGAGCGGCGCGACCAGCAGAAGTTCGACGAGATGGTCGACTTCGCGCGCGCCCTGCCGGCGATGCGGCGGCGGGTGGCCGAGGACCTCGACTCGGACTGGCTCAGCCGCCGGCAGGTGCTGGCCTGCGCGGTGCGGCTGCTCGACCGCGGGTTCTTCCGCGTCGGCGGCGAGGACTACGCGGTCGAGAACGAGAGCTACGGGCTGGCCACGATGCGGCAGGAGCACGTGCGGCTGAGCCGGGGCACGATCACGTTCGACTACCCGGCGAAGAGCGGCCAGCGGCGCGTGCAGTCGATCGTCGACCCCGAGGTCTACGAGATAGTGGCCGCGCTGAGGCGGCGCCGCGGCGGCGAGCCGGAGCTGCTCGCGTACAAGGAGGGCGCGCGCTGGCGCGACATCAAGTCCGCCGACATCAACGAGTACGTGAAGGAGGTGACCGGCGGCGACTTCTCGGCCAAGGACTTCCGCACGTGGAACGCGACGGTGCTGGCATCGGTGGCGCTGGCCGTCTCGGGCGAGGCGGCCACGGCCTCGAAGACCGCGCGGAAGCGCGCCAAGGTGCGTGCGGTCAAGGAGGTCGCGCACTACCTCGGGAACACGCCCGCCGTGTGCCGCGCCTCCTACATCGACCCGCGCGTGTTCGACCGCTTCGACGCCGGGCTCACGATCGGCGGGGTGCTGGACGCGGTGGCGGACACCAGCGACCTGGAGTCGCTGCACGGCCCGGTCGAGGACGCCGTGCTCGACCTGATCGCCGCGGAGGAGAGCTCGCCGGCGATCGAGCGGGTGGCGTGATGGTCGCGGAGGGCGTGCACATGGTGCGGGACTCGTACGTGAACTGGTACGTGGTCGAGGAGGACGGGCGCCTGACGATCGTCGACGCCGGCACCCCCGCGGGCTGGGGCCTGCTCGAGAAGGAGGTGCGCCGGCTCGGGCGGTCGCTCGGCGACATCGAGGCGCTCGTGATCACGCATGCCCACTTCGACCACGTGGGCTTCGCGGAGCGCGCGCGGCGCGAGCTCGGGGTGCCGGTCTGGCTGCACGAGAACGACGTGCCGCTCAGCCGTCACCCGGCGTTCTACCGCAGCGAGGAGCTGCCGCTCAAGTACTTCAGGAACCCGTCGTACGCGAAGGTCGTCGCGTCGTTCGCGCGCTCGCGGGCGTTCTTCGCCCGCCCCCTGAAGGAGGTGCGGACCTACGACGGCGACGGGCCGCTCGACGTGCCCGGCCGCCCGCACGTCGTGCACACGCCCGGCCACACGATGGGCCACGTCGCCCTCCACTTCCCCGAGCGCGACCTGGTGATCGCCGGCGACGCGATCTGCACCTGGGACCCGTACTCCGGCAAGACGGGCCCGCGGCTCGTGGCGCGCGCGGCCACGCACGACAGCGCACAGGCCCGGCGCTCGTTCGACCGGATCATGGAGATCGGGGCGGGGGTCGTGGCCGTCGGGCACGGGGACCCGTTCAGCCCGTGATGGCCTCCACCGCGATCCTCGACATCGACGGCACCCTGGTGGACACGAACTACCAGCACGCGATCGCCTGGTACCGCGCCTTCCGCCAGCACGACGTGATCGTGCCGATCTGGCGGATCCACCGGCACATGGGGATGGGCGGCGACCAGGTGATCGCCGCGCTCACCGACGAGGAGACCGACCGGGAGAAGGGCGACGACATCCGCACCGCCGAGAAGGCGCTCTACATGGCCCTGATGGACGAGGTCTCGGTGATGAAGGGCGCGCGCGAGCTGATCGAGCGGCTGAAGGAGAGCGGGCGGACCGTCGTGCTCGCCAGCTCGGCGAAGGAGAGCGAGGTCGAGCGCTACCTCGACATGCTCGACGCGCGCGAGCTGGCCGACGGCTGGACCACCTCCGCCGACGTGGACGCGACCAAGCCCGAGCCCGACCTGGTCAAGGCCGCGCTCGACAAGGCGGGCACCGAGCCGGACGACGCGGTGATGCTCGGCGACACCACCTGGGACTGCGAGGCCGCCGCGCGCGCGGGGGTCGCCACGATCGCGCTGATGACCGGCGGCTTCTCCGAGCGGGAGCTGCTCGACGCGGGCGCGGTGGCGGTGTTCGAGTCGATCCCGGACCTGCTCGACCGGATCGGCGAGACCCCGCTCGGTTGACCGCCCTCCGGGCCGGGTAGTTGATCATCGCGATGCGCGTGGTGATCGTCGGCGCGACGGGGAACGTGGGCACGAGCGTGCTGCGCTCGCTCGCGGACGAGCCCGCCGTGAAGGAGATCGTCGGGGTGGCCCGGCGGCTGCCCGAGATGCAGTGGCCGAAGACCGAGTGGGTCCGGGCCGACGTGGTGACCGACGACCTGACCGAGCTGTTCCGCGGCGCCGACGCGGTCGTGCACCTGGCCTGGCTGATCCAGCCCTCACGCGACGAGGATCAGCTCCACGCGGTGAACGTCGACGGGTCGCGGCGGGTGTTCGAGGCCGCCGCGGCGGCGGAGGCCGGCGCACTGGTCTACGCCTCCTCGATCGGCGCCTACTCGCCCGGGCCGAAGGACCGCGGCGTGGACGAGAGCCACCCCACCGACGGCATCGAGACGTCGTTCTACTCGCGCCACAAGGCCGCCACCGAGCGGATGCTGGACGAGCTCGAGGCCGCGCACCCCCGCCTGCGCGTGGTGCGGCTGCGCAAGGGCCTGGTCTTCAAGCGCGAGGCCGCGGCCGAGATCCGCCGCTACTTCATCGGGCCGCTGCTGCCGGGCTCGCTGATGCGCCCGAAGCTCATCCCGGTGGTCCCCGATATCGAGGGCCTGCGCGTGCAGGCCGTGCACTCGTACGACGCGGGCGAGGCCTACCGGCTGGCGATCGTGCGCGACGTGCGCGGCCCGTTCAACATCGCGGCCGACCCGGTGATCGACCCCGACTTCCTGGCCGAGGTGCTCGAGGCGCGCAAGGTCTCGGTGGCGCCGGGCGTCGTGCGCGCCGCGGCCGAGGCGAGCTGGCACGTGCACGCGCAGCCCACCCCGCCGGGCTGGGTGGACCTCGCCCTGAACGTGCCGATCATGGACACCACGCGCGCCCGGACCGAGCTCGGCTGGGAGGCGAAGCACAGCGCACGCGACGCGCTGATGGACCTGCTGCACGGGCTGCGCGACGGGTCGGGCGCCGACACGCCGCCGCTCGCGCCGGAGGCCAGCGGCCCCGCGCGCGTGCGCGAGATCGTGACCGGCGTGGGGTCGCGGAACCCGGTCTAGAGGTCGGCCTGCCAGCCCGTGCGGAACCTGGCGGTTCCGGCGGGGGGCGTGTTGTCCGAGACGACCTCGGCGACCACGCGCACGGCCACCGGCTCGCTGCCGGCCACGGCAGCCTGGCCCGCGGCGTTCAGCGGGACCGTCACGTTGCCGCGCTGGCCCATCGCCAGGTTGAAGCTGCCGCTGCCGAACTGCTCGGCGGCCGCCCCCGGCGGACGCTCCAGCGTGATCGTGCCGCTGCAGCCCGTGCTCTCGCGGCTGTTGAACGGGCAGACCGCCTCGAAGGTCACGCTGTCGGAGGTCTTCGCCACCGGGGCGACCTTCATCGGGTCGCCGGCGAGCTCCTCCTCGTCGTCGGAGGGGAACGGGTCCGGGAAGAACCCGAGGCGCAGGATGGTGGACTCGCAGGAGCCGTTTATGCGGGCCTCGACGTCGCCCAGGTGGGCGTCAGTGCCGGGGCCGCAGTCGATCGTGTTGGTCGGCGCGTCCTTGTAGACGCGCGTGTCGAAGACGTCGTCGCCGTCCCCGCCGATCAGGGTGTTGGCGGCGGCGCCCTCGGACACGACCGGCGAGTCGCCGGCGATGTAGTCGTTGCCGCCGCGGCCGTCGACGGTGTCCACGCCGTCCTCGCCGTAGAGGGCCTCGGTCCGGTCGCTGCCGAGCAGGGTGTCGGCGCCCCTGCCGCCGTGAGCGCGCTCGACGTTCGAGGCGATGCGGTCGAGGTCGCCGGCGGGTCCGCCGGTCCCGGCGGCCATGTCGATCGTCACCGGCGAGTCGCCGCGGAAGGTGACGCCGTCGATGCCGCCGTCGCCGAGGACCACGTCCCGCGCGCCGTCCGGCTGGAGGAAGACGTTGTCCGGGCCCCCGCGCCCCTCGACGCGGTCGCGGCCGGGGCCAGGGAGGAAGTCGTCGTCGTACTTCGTCCCGGACATGAAGTCGTCGCCGCTGCCCCCGTTGACCGAGACCGTGATGATCTCGGCGCCCTCGGTGTCGATGTAGCTCGCGGCGTACTGGAACGGGTTCATCCCGGTCGGGGCGGACCCGGCGGCGCCGGGGGCGGCGGTGAAGCGGTCGTTGCCGTCGCGCATGCTCACGAAGAGCGGGATGTTCGGGCAGACGATGCGGCGCGGGCTGGTCGAGCGGCAGCTCCCGAAGGGGGTGTCCTTCGACTGGCGGATGCGGCGGACGCCCTTGTCCACCAGCACGATCGATCGCCTGGTGATGTTGACCGCGATCCGGTTTCGCTCGCCGCTGCTGGCGCGGTAGACGATGTACTCGTTGGCCGACGGGCCGGCGCCGGCGGTGATGCTCACCGTGGAGGCGTCGGCCGCCGCGGGGGCGGTCAGCGTGAGGACGGTGGCGACGAGGGTGGCCGTGGGGCGTGCTCGCATGGAGGTTCGAACACGCCCCCGGCCGGATTGGACCGGTGCGGCTCTACCAGTCGCGCGCGCCTGCGCGATCGACGCGGTCGTGGTAGTGGCGGCCCTTCGCGCCGCCGAGCACGGCGCCCACCAGGGTGGCGAGCAGCGCGAGCACCAGCGCGATCGCGCCGCCGGTCGCGAGGTCACCCTCCTCGATCGGGATGCGCGGCAGGTTCAGATCGTTCAGGACGTTGTACTCGGACCCGAAGATCGCCGCGGCCGCCGCGAGGGCGAGCGTGATCAGGAGACCGATCGCCCAGACGCCGAAGCCCTGGCGCTTGCCGTCGAAGCGGGACATGCGGCCCGCCACGTAGCCGCCGCAGAAGTACGCGGTGGCCAGCGCGAGCAGGAGCAGCGCGCCGCCGACGATGCCGATCGTCTCGGCGTTGTCGCTGGCCGCCGAGCCCTCGCTGATCCCGATCGCCGCGCCGGCGGCGCTCAGGATGGCGGTGAGGATCGCGGCCATGCCCAGTGCGGTGAGCCAGCCGAAGAAGGCTGCTCCCCAGTTGAGGCCGCCGAAGCGCTCGCGCGCGTGCTGGCGATGCTCGCGATGGTCGCGGTGCTCGACCCGGTCGACCGTGCGCGCACGCTCGTGGGTCGTGCCGGCGGGCGGCGGGGCCGGCGGGGCCTGCTGGGTCGCGACGCCGCCGTGCGGGTGCTCGCCCGCCCCGCCGTTGTCGCGGTCGAAACGTCGTCTGGCCATGGTGCTCCTCCTTGTCGACCCTGTGCCGCCGTCCATGACGGGCGCCCCCCGGCGCGGTCAGTGGCCTCTATATGGGGTACATCCCTGTGGTACCCGCCCGCGCAGCGCGGGAAAACGCGCGGGAGCGCGGGAGCGCCAAGCGCTTAGACTCGCTGCCCTATGGCCTGGTGGCGGCCCGAGGAGGAGCGGAGTCCGCAGGCACGGGTGGGGCAGACCCAGCACCAGCCGCGTCTCGACGACCCCGCGCACGGTCCCGCCGACCCGGACCCACTCGCCCCGCTGCCGGTCTATCGCGCCCGCAGCGGGCTGCCCTGGGGCCTCCCGCTGATCGCGGTGGTCGCGCTCGTGTTCGTGGTCGTGATGGTCGCGCCGTTCCTCTTCGCGTTCGACGCGTTCGACGGCGACGGCGGGGGTGGCGGCGGCGGGTTCGGCGGGTCGCACGACGGGCCGTCGCTCGTGCCGCGCGAGCGGTTCGCGCGCGCGATGGACAAGGTGCGGTCGGAGGCCGGCGCCGAGGCGTCGGTCCAGGTGCTGCGCGTGGCGCCCGACCGGATCGACGCGGTCGTGCGGCGCGCGAACGGCCAGCGCACGACCATCC
>JALZEZ010000478.1 GCA_030861775.1 Actinomycetota bacterium | reverse complement strand
GTGCACGGCCCCGCCCGGGTGGGCGGACGAGGAGCCGAGGTACAGGCCGCGCACCGGCGTCTCCGGGCGGCCCAGCCCGGCCGTCGGGCGGAAGACGAGCTGCTGGTGGAGCTGCGCGGTGCCGCCGTTGATCGCCCCGTTCACCAGGTTCGCGTTGGCCCGCTCGAGGTCGTGCGGGGTGAACACGTGGCGAGCGCGGATGAGCTCGCGGAAGCCGGGCGCGCGGGCCTCGATCTCGTCCTCGATGCGGCGGGCGAACAGGTCGGTCTCGCGCTCGTCGAAGCGGCCGGTGATCCCGTCGCCGCCGGCGTCGCCCTTCGGCGTGCGCGGGTGGTGGGTGTAGGCCCAGGCGGTCTCGCACCCGGGCGGGGCGCGGGTCGGGTCGACCGGCGCGTACTGGCCGATCACCAGCACCGGCTTCGAGGGCATCAGCTTGCGGGCCAGCTCCGAGGCGTGGACCGTGAAGTGGTCCATGTCCTCGCCGGTGTGGACGGTGCCCGCGCGGCGGGCGTCGGGGGCGGCCCAGGGGATCGGGCCGTCGAGCGCCCAGTCCACCTTGAAGGTCGAGGCGTCGAACTCGAAGCGGCGCAGGTCGGAGAGCAGGCGGCTCGGGAGGTGCTCCTCGCCGACGAGCTCGAGGAACAGCTTCGGCGCCACGACGTCGGCGATGACGGACCGGGCCTCGACCTCGGTGCCGTCGGCGGCGCGCACCCCGGCGGCGCGGCCGCGGCGGATCAGCACGCGATCCACCCGCGTGCCGCAGCGGACCGTGCCGCCGCGCGCCTCGAGCCGCCGCACCAGCGCGGCCGTGACCTGCCCCGCCCCGCCCTCCGGCGTGGGGAAGCCGACGTGCTGGCCGAGCACCGACAACAGCCACCCGAAGCCCGCGCTCACGGCGGACTCCGGGGTGAGGTCGGCGTGCAGGGCGTTGCCCGCGATCAGCCGCCGGGCCTCCTCCGACGCGAACCACTCCTCGCCGAAGCGGCGCACGGGCAGGGCCATCATGCGCGCGAACCGGACCAGGTCGCGGTTGAGCGCCCAGGCCAGCTTCGCCGCCCCGCGCACCGGCGGGAACGGGGCGCCGAAGCCCGCTTCGGCGATCGCGTCGCCGGCCCGCTCCCAGAGCCCGTAGACCCGCCGCCAGGCCTCGCCGTCGCCGGGCGCGTACTCGTCCAGTCGGGCGGCGGTCTCGTCCAGGTCGAGCGAGACGAACGGGCAGGTGCCGTCGAGCGCCGGGTGGGCGAACGCCAGCGGCGAGCGGCGCCAGACCAGTCCGTGCTCCTCGAGCCGCATGGCCCGCATCGCCGGCGAGACGACGGTCAGCGGGTAGAACGAGCTGAACAGGTCGTGGACGAAGCCGGGCTCGGTCAGCTCGCCGCTCTTGACGGCGCCGCCGGGCTCGGCCTGCTCCTCCAGGACGAGCACGTCCCAGCCCGCGTCGGCCAGGACGTTCGCCGCGACGAGACCGTTCTGGCCGGCACCGATGACAACCGCGTCCGGCACCCGGCGGAGGCTACCCGCGGGCGGGCGGGGTCAAGCGAGCCGGGGTGCCGGCGGGGCCGCGAGACTCGAGCGGCGCCCGCCGGGTACCCGAATGCGAAGCCCGCGAGGGGGGCAGGCTCCGCGGTGGGAAGCCGCTCAGTGGTAGCGGCTGCCGAACCTCCCGCCGAAGCCGAAGCCCCCGCTGGGGATGCCGGCAAGCAGGACGAGGATCGCGGCGACGATGCCGACGATGGCCGGGAGGCCGAGAGCGACGCAGATCGCGTACACGAGGGCCGCGACCAGAACGGCGATGACGATGCCGATCACAGTGGACTCCTTCCCTGAGCTGTGCTGTGGGGTACAGGGCTCCGGGTCCGAGACCCTTCTTGCCCTGTTCTCAGTGTTCCCGTTACACAACGCGGCTACGCCCCACCGGTTGGGTGAAAGCGCCCACCGCCGCAATTTCGCTCTCGCCCGCGATGGTTCCCGTGCGTTTGCGGGAAGATATGGCGCATGCCCCGATCGATATGGACCGGCGCGATCAGCTTCGGGCTGGTCAACGTCCCGGTGAAGCTCTACAGCGCGGTCTCCAAGAAGACCGTCCGTTTCCATCAGCTCCACGAGTCCGACGGCGTGCGGATCCAGCAGAAGCGCGTCTGCCCCGCCGACGGCGAGGAGGTGCCCTACGAGGATATCGTCAAGGGCTACGAGATCAGCCCCGACCGCTACGTGGTGATCTCGCCCGACGAGCTCGAGGCGCTCGAGCCGCGCAAGACCAAGACGATCGACATCGAGGACTTCGTGGACCTCGACGAGATCGACCCGCTCTACTACGACCACCCCTACTACCTGCTGCCGGGACAGGGGGCGCAGAAGCCCTACAAGCTGCTGGTCGAGGCGATGAAGGAGTCCGGCAAGGTCGCCATCGCGCGCGTGGTCATCCGGACCAAGGAGCAGCTCGTCGCGATCCGCCCGGTCGGCGACGTCCTCTCGATGGCGAGCATGAACTTCGCCGACGAGGTCGTGGACCCGGAGTCGTTCGACGAGGCGCCGGGCGAGGAGGTCGAGACGCGCAAGCGCGAGATCGAGATGGCCCAGCAGCTCATCGAGAGCCTGACCTCGCCGTTCGACCCGTCGAAGTACCACGACACCTACCGCGAGCGCGTGCTCGAGATGATCGAGGCCAAGGCCGAGGGTCAGGAGATCGCCGTGCAGCCGGCCGAGGAGGAGGCGGCGCCGGTGCCCGACCTGATGGCCGCGCTCGAGGCGAGCCTCGCGGCGGCGAAGAAGGACAAGGACAACGGCAAGCCCACGACGTCGAAGGAGAAACCGGCCGCGCGCGGCGGCGGGAAGAAGAAGGCCGCGGCCAAGAAGTAGCCGCGTCCGGCGGGGGTGTCGTCGATTGCGGCGGATAGACC
>JALZEZ010000003.1:8798-44758 GCA_030861775.1 Actinomycetota bacterium | reverse complement strand
TCCTCGTGCTGGCCGGCCTCACCGGTGTCGCGGGCCTCCTCGTTGCCGTCCGCCGCCGGATACGGCGAGCCCTGACCGACCCGGATCGGGCCGCTCCCGTCGCCGTCGCCGTGCTCGACCACGACCGCCGGTTCCCCGGCCTCGACGCGCTGGCGCTCCTCGCGCTCGCGCAGGACACGCTTGTAGTCCATCGGCATCACCTTGACCCAGGCCGACCTCAACGATTCCCAGCCGGCGAGCACGCGCTCGGCGACCTCCGACCCCGTGCGCACGCGGTGCTCGTCGACAAGCGCCCGGACCTCGGCGAGGTCGTCCTCGCTCGGGTGCTCGAGCTCGACCATCTCGGTGTTGCACCGGGCGGGGAACTCCCCGTCCGGATCGAGCACGTACGCGACACCGCCGCTCATGCCGGCGGCGAAGTTGCGGCCGGTCGGTCCGAGAATCACCACGCGGCCGCCGGTCATGTACTCGCAGCCGTGGTCGCCCACGCCCTCCACGACGGCCTTCGCCCCCGAGTTACGGACGCAGAAGCGCTCGCCCGCGAGCCCGCGGAAGAACGCCCGGCCGCCGGTGGCGCCGTACAGCACGGTGTTGCCGATGACCACGTTCTCCTCGGGAGTGAAGGCCACGCCCGCGGGCGGGCGGACGGCGAGGATGCCGCCTGAGAGACCCTTGCCCGTGTAGTCGTTGGCGTCGCCGGACAGCGTGAGCGTGACGCCGGGCGCGAGCCAGCCGCCGAAGCTCTGGCCGCCGGTGCCGTTGATGCGCACGTCGATCGTGCCCTCGGGCAGCCCCTGCTCGCCGTAGCGGCGCGCGATCTCGCCCGAGATCAGGCCGCCCACGCAGCGGTGCTTGTTCTCGGCGCGGACCCAGAAGCTCACGCACTTGCCGCGCTCGAGCGCATCTTCGGCCAGGCGCATCAGCTCGTGGTCGAGGTGGTCGTCGAGCACCGGGTCCTGCGGGCGCACGCGCCGGCGCGGCACGTCGGGCGGCGCCTGCGGCGGGGCGAGGAGCTGGGTCAGGTCCACGCCGCGCGCCTTCCAGTGGTCGATGGCGGCGTCGGGCTCGAGCAGGTCGGTGCGGCCGACCATGTCCTCGAACCTCCGGACGCCGAGCTGCGCCATGTAGCGGCGCACCTCCTCGGCCACGAAGAAGAAGAAGTTGACCACGTGCTCGGGCTGGCCCTGGAAGCGGGCGCGCAGCTCGGGGTCCTGGGTGGCGATGCCCACCGGGCAGGTGTTCAGGTGGCAGGCGCGCATGTAGATGCAGCCCATCGTGATCAGCGGTGCGGTGGAGAAGCCGAACTCCTCGGCGCCGAGCAGCGCGCCGATCACCACGTCGCGGCCGGTCTTCAGCTGGCCGTCGGTCTGGACCACGATGCGGTCGCGGAGCTTGTTCATCACGAGCGTCTGCTGGGTCTCGGCCAGGCCGATCTCCCACGGCACGCCGGCGGAGTGGATCGACGAGACCGGCGAGGCGCCGGTGCCGCCGTCGTGGCCGGCGATCACCACGTGGTCGGAGTTGGCCTTGGCCACGCCCGCCGCGACCGTGCCCACGCCCACCTCGGCCACCAGCTTCACGCTGATCCGCGCCGCGGGGTTGGCGCAGCGCAGGTCGAAGATGAGCTGCTTGAGGTCCTCGATCGAGTAGATGTCGTGGTGCGGCGGGGGCGAGATCAGGCCCACGCCCGGCGTGGAGTGCCGGATCTTCGCGATGTACTCGTCGACCTTGTGGCCGGGCAGCTGGCCGCCCTCGCCGGGCTTCGCGCCCTGGGCGATCTTGATCTGGAGCTCGTCGGCGTTGACCAGGTAGTGGGCGGTCACGCCAAAGCGGCCGGAGGCGACCTGCTTGATCGCCGAGCGGCGCGAGTCGCCGTTCGGGTCGCGCGTATAGCGGCGCGGGTCCTCCCCGCCCTCGCCCGTGTTCGACTTGCCGCCGAGGCGGTTCATCGCGATGGCCAGCGTCTCGTGCGCCTCGGCAGACAGCGAGCCGAGCGACATCGCGCCGGTGGCGAAGCGCTTGACGATCTCCTTAGCCGGCTCGACCTCCTCGATGTCGATCGGGTCGCCCGGCTCGCGGATGTCCAGCAGTCCGCGCAGCGTGGCCCGCCGCTTCGACTGCTCGTTGATCATCCGCGTGAACTCCTCGTAGGACTCCTGGCCCCCGTGGCGGACCGCGTGCTGGATCTTCGCCACGGTGTCCGGGTTCCACTGGTGGAACTCGCCGTCGCGGCGCCACATGTGCACGCCGCCGACCGGCAGGCGGTGGCTCGTGCGCGGGTACGCGCGGGCGTGGCGCTCGAGGCCCTCGCGCGCGAGCACGTCGATGCCGATGCCGCCGATGCGCGAGGTGGTGCCGGTGAAGTACTGGTCGATCAGCCCGCGCTCGAGCCCGACCGCCTCGAAGATCTGCGCGCCCGAGTAGCTGCGCACGGTCGAGATGCCCATCTTCGAGATCGTCTTGAGGATGGCCTTGCCCATGGCCTTGACGAAGTGCGCGTCGGCGTCCGCGGCCGACTCGACTTTCGGGAGCAGGTGCTGGTCGAACATCTCGTGGAGCGTCTCGAAGGCCAGGTAGGGATTGATGGCCGAGGCGCCGTAGCCCAGCAGGCAGCAGATGTGGTGGACCTCGCGCGGCTCGCCGGACTCGACCACGAGGCCGGTCTGGAGCCGGGTGCCCTCGCGCACCAGGTGGTGGTGCACGCCGGAGACCGCGAGCAGCGCGGGGATCGGGACGCGGTCGCGGCCGGCGTTGCGATCGGACAGGATCAGGATGTTGTCGCCGGCGGCCAGGCGGGCCGAGGCCTCCTCGCAGAGGCGGTCCATCGCCCTGCCCAGGCCTTCCGCGCCCTCCTCGGCCGGCCAGGTGGCGTCGAGGGTGTGCGAGGCGAAGATGTGGTGGTCGACCTGGCGGAGCTTCTCCAGCTCGCCGTTCGAGAGGATCGGCTGGCCGATGACGAGCTGGTGGGCGTGCTCGGGGGTCTCGGTGAAGAGGTTCGCCTGCGGGCCGACCGCGGTCTCGAGGCTCATCACCACGCGCTCGCGGATCGGGTCGATCGCCGGGTTGGTGACCTGGGCGAACAGCTGCTTGAAGTACGAGTAGAGCGGCGGGCTCTTGTCGGAGAGGACGGCCAGGGCGAAGTCGTTGCCCATCGAGCCGGTCGGCTCCTCGGCCGTCGCGCCGCCCATGCGCGCGAGCGTGATCCGCAGGTCCTCCTGCGT
The DNA here is from genome assembly GCA_030861775.1 of Actinomycetota bacterium. Classification (GTDB taxonomy): domain Bacteria; phylum Actinomycetota; class Thermoleophilia; order Solirubrobacterales; family Thermoleophilaceae; genus AC-37. The sequence goes on along the minus strand of JALZEZ010000003.1, from coordinate 41,537 downwards.
GTAGCCGAACATGAGCTGGCGGGTGCGGACCGGGTCGGCCGGGATCTCGCGCGGGGCGACGTCGGGAAGGTCGTCGAGATGGACCGTGCAGTCGCGGTACCACTGGCCGTACGGGCGGCGGGCCGCGATCTCGTGCTTCAGCTCCGCGTCCTCGATCACCCGACCCTGCTCGACGTCTACGAAGAACAGCTTGCCCGGCTGGAGCCGGCCCTTGCGGAGGATCTTCGACGGCTCGACCTCCAGCACGCCCGACTCCGAGGCGAGCACCGCGAAGTCGTCGCTCGTGACCTGCCAGCGGCCGGGGCGCAGCCCGTTGCGGTCGAGCGTGGCGCCGATCACGTGGCCGTCGCTCGCGGCGATCGCGGCAGGGCCGTCCCACGGCTCCATGAGGCACGAGTGGTAGGCGTAGAAGTCGCGGACGTCCGGCGGCATGGCGGTGTGGTTCTCCCATGCCTCCGGGACCATCATCATCAGCGAGTGCGCGAGCGAGCGCCCGCCGAGCACGAGGATCTCGAGCACGCTGTCGAAGATCGCCGAGTCGCTGTCGCGCTCGTTGACGACCGGCAGCAGCTTGGCCAGGTCGTCGCCGAACGCCTCGCTCAGGAGCTGCGACTCCCGCGCGCGCATCCAGTTGATGTTGCCCCGCACGGTGTTGATCTCGCCGTTGTGGCAGAGCATCCGGTACGGGTGGGCGAGTTTCCAGCTCGGGAAGGTGTTGGTGCTGAAGCGCGAGTGGACCAGCGCGAGCGCGGTCTCCATGCTCTGGTCGCACAGGTCGGGGAAGTACCGCGGGAGCTGCGGGCTCGTGAGCATGCCCTTGTAGACGAGCGTGCGGCTCGAGAAGCTGGGGATGGCGATGTCGGCGCCGGCGCGCGACTCGATCACGCGGCGGATCACGTACAGGCGGCGCTCGAAGGCGAGCTCGGAGTGGTCGTCGCCGAGCGTCGACTCGACGAAGACCTGGCGGATGGTGGGCTCGACCGCGGCGGCGCTCGCGCCCGGCACGCTGTGGTCCACGGGGACGTCGCGCCAGCCGAGCAGCTTCTGGCCGCCCTCCTCGATCGTCTGCTCGACGATCGACTCGACCTTGCGGCGCAGCTCCTCCTCGCGCGGGGTGAAGATGACGCCCACGGCGTAGCGGCCCTGCTCGGGAAGCTCGAAGGGGACCGCGCCTCTGAGGAACGCGTCGGGGGTCTGGAGCAGGATGCCGGCGCCGTCGCCGGTGTCCACCTCGGCGCCGCTGGCGCCGCGGTGCTCCAGGTGGTCGAGCACCCAGAGCGCCTTCTCCACCGTGTCGTGGGTGCGGCGGTTGGTCAGGTCCGCGACCGCGCCGACGCCGCACGCGTCGTGCTCGTAGGCCGGGTCGTAGAGGCCCGCGGCCCCAGGTGGCAGCAGTGTGTGCATGAGTAGACGAGGAGCTCTAGGCCGCGGCGACTCGGCCGAATGGTCGCCCGATATTAGCGGCGACTGGGGCGGAAACACCACCCTGCGGACGCGAAATCAGCTGGCCGCGCGGCCAGCGCTCAATCGCCCGGCGGGCGGTGGCAGACTGCTTCGATGTTGTTGCCGTCGGGGTCGAGCACGAAGGCGCCGTAGTAGGCCGGGTGGTAGTGCTCGCGCACGCCCGGGCCGCCGTTGTCGGTGCCGCCCGCCTCGAGGGCCGCGGCGTGGAAGGCGTCGACGCTGGGACGGTCCGCCGCGACGATGGCGACGTGGACGTTCTCGGTCGGCGGCTTCCGCGGCTCGGCGATCCAGAAGTCCGGCTTGCCCTCCCTGCCGAAGCCGCCGATCTGCGGCTCCGGCTCCATGATCAGCTCGTACCCGAGCGGCGCCAGCGCGTGCGTGTAGAAGTCGCGGCTGCGGTCGTAGTCGGAGACGTTGATGCCGACGTGGTCGAGCACCGGCGGGAGCGTACCGGGGCCGGAAATGGGGTCTGACCCCTTTTTAACGTTCCTGTAACGGAACGTAGAAGGGCCCCGCTGTCGCGAGGCCCTCCCGTAGCCGGCCGGTAAGCCGGATTCTGTCGTGGGCAGCCATCCATCTGCTCGGCTTGCGCCGGGCGGGCCCTGCGGCCCTGCGGCCTACCTGGGACTCGGCGGGCAGCGTCGACGTCCCTGCTTGGCCTTGCACCGGGTGGGGTTTGCCTGGCCGGCGCGTCACCGCGCCGCCGGTGCGCTCTTACCGCACCATTTCACCCTTGCCGGCGGCGGGGTTCAGCTGCGACCCCGTCGCTTAGGCGGTTTGTTTCTGTGGCACTTTCCCGCGGGTTTCCCCGGGTCGGTCTCCCGACCACCCTTGCCCTGCGGTGTCCGGACTTTCCTCGAGTGACGGGTTGTCTCTCCCGCCCCCGCGACTGCCTGGCCGGCGTCTTCAAGGTTAGGGGCGGGAGGCGTTCGGGTCCACGCGCGGGCGCGCGCGTGCGCGTACGCGTAGGGTTTCCCCCGCCGGTGCCGCCCCTGATGATCGACCCGCGCTTCAACGGACCGCCGGACAGCGGCAACGGCGGCTACACGTGCGGCCTGCTCGCGCGCTCGATCGACGGGCCGGCCGTGGTGTCGCTGCGCAAGCCGCCGCCGCTCGAGCGCGAGCTGCGCGTGGAGCGCGACGGCGAGCGGGTGCTGCTGCTCGACGGCGAGGAGCTGGTGGCTGAGGCCGAGCCGGGTCCGGCCGAGCCGGCGGGTGCACCTCCTCGGCCTCCGTCGCTCGACGAGGCGCGCGCCGCGGACGGCCGCGCCTTCTTCCGCGACGCCGAGCACCACCCGTTCCCGACCTGCTTCGTCTGCGGGCCGCGGCGGGCGGAGGGCGACGGGCTGCGGATCTTCGCCGGCCCCCTCCGGGAGGGCGTGTTCGCCGGAACCTGGACGCCGCCCGCCTCGGTCGTGGACGGCGGCGGCGCGGTGCCGTCCGAGATCGTGTGGTCGGCGCTCGACTGCCCGACCTCGGCGCCCGGGATGAACAAGCCCGACGCCGAGGGGAAGCTGCTGCCGATCGTGCTGGCCCGGCTGGCGGTGGACGTGCGCGCGCCGGTCGAGGCCGAGGTCGAGCACGTGATCGCGTCGTGGGACCTCGGGCGCGACGGGCGCAAGCGCCACGCGGGCGCGGCTCTGTGGTCGAGCGGCGGCGAGCTGCTGGCCTCGGCCCGGGCGCTGTGGATCGAGCTGCGCTCCGCGGGCTAGGTGGAGCGATGCCGCGGGAACCGGTCGAGGCCACCCGGCGCGTCTACGAAGCGTGGGCACGCGGTGACTTCCGCTCGGCGACCGCGCTGTACGACCCGAACGTCCTGCTCGTCCTCCGCCCGGAGTTCCCCGAGGCCGGCGCCTACGTGGGACCGGAGCAGATCGCCGGCTACATGCGCGACCTGGTGGCGAGCCTGACCGACTTCGCGATCGAGGCCGAGGACTTCGTCGAGGCCGGAGACAGCGTGGTGGTCCAGGTGAGGCAGCACGGCGTTGGCCGGAGCAGCGGGGCCGTCACGGAGCACCGCTACTTCCAGGTGCTCACGTGGAGGGGCGAGAAGATCGTGCGCATCGAGAGCATCGCCGACCGCGAGCAGGCGCTGGCGGCCGTGGGGCTACGCGAGCACCCGCACTAAGCCGCGGCGGCTCCGAAAACCGAGGAGCTCAAGGACGCAGGGAGCGACGCGTGCGAATGCACGCGAGCGACCGAGGACGCAGAGATCCGACGGTTTGCAGGAGTCGTCAGGAGAGCCGGGTCCCGCAGCAGCCGCACCGCGCGTGCGCGGCGCGTTTCTCCATCCGCCCGCCGCACAGCGGGCATCCCGCGACTCCGGCGGCGCGCAGGCCCTCCCAGGTCAGCTCGAGCTTGCGCCCGAGCGTCGGCCTGCCGCCGTCCGAAGTACGCGGCTCTTCCGGCACCGCGGGCGACTGATCCACCAGCGGCACCGTGAAGCTCTGTTGGGTCAGCGTGCTCACGTGACCCGCCTGCACACGCCGACCACCCGGCCCAGGATCTGCGCGTCGCGCGTGCGGATCGGCTCGTGGGCCTCGTTCTCCGGCTGGAGCCGGATGTGGTCGGACTCCTTGAAGTAGCGCTTGACCGTGGCCTCCTCGCCCACCAGCGCGACGACGATCTCGCCGTTGCGGGCGGTCTCCTGCTTGTGGACGACCACGTGATCGCCGTCGAGGATGCCGGCGTCGCGCATCGAGTCGCCGCTCACGCGCAGGACGTACTCGCCCGCCTCACCGCCCGCGAGCTCGGGGATCTCGACGTAGTCCTCGATGTTCTCCTCGGCCAGCACCGGCGCACCCGCGGCCACGCGGCCCACGAGCGGCAGCCCGCTCGGGCCGACGGCCTTCTTGGCCTGGTCCACCAGCACCTCGAGCGCGCGCGGCTTCGACGGATCCCGCTTGAGCAGGCCGATCTTCTCCAGGTTGGAGAGGTGGGTGTGGACGGTGGACGAGGAGGTCAGGCCGATGGCCTTGCCGATGTCGCGGACGGTCGGCGGATACCCGTGCTGAGACGAGTAGCGCCTGATGAAGTCGAAGATCTCCTGCTGCCGCTTGGTCAGGTTCAGGTCCACGCGGGCGAGCCTCCTGAATGCCGGTTCTCGAACATGTGTTCGTAACCGTATTACCCCGGTCGGACGACATCAAGTCCATGCACGGGACCGCCCGGCCGGGCCTATACTCGCCGCAGTCACGCGCCTGTGGCGGAATTGGTAGACGCGCAAGGTTGAGGGCCTTGTGGGCCGTAAGGCCCGTGGGAGTTCGAGTCTCCCTGGGCGCATAGCAGGCAAGCATTCGAGCTCGCTCGTCCGGTAGGCCTGCCGATCGCGAGATCCCCTCGCCGGTCGGGGTGGCAGACCCGGGAACGTGCTGCCGCAAAGAAGCGCGGCCGCGGAGTGGTGTTCGACATCGATTCTGCGGCTGCTGCCAGCCTACGTTGCCGTTCAGCGACGCGTTCGGGGCCGGTAGCACGCCGTAACTCATTCCCCGAGGATCAACGCACTCAAATTTCCGCGTCGGTCGTCGCGAGCGGCCTGGGCCGGCTCGCGTTCCCGTCGGCGCAACCGCTTGAATCTTCGGTGTGTCTGAAGCCCTAGGCGCTGTAGCGCTCGTTCTGGCGATCCTGGTCTTCGTCGCCCTCGCGTTTGCGGTCGCCCTGATCCCGATCTCCCGCCGCGCGAAGCGAGTGCGGACGGAACTCGAGGAAGAGCTCGGGGACACGATCAGGCGACTCGCCAACGTGAGCGGCCTGGGACTGCGGTCCCGCGGCCGCGGACAGGTGCGCGGCAACGGATGGCTCGTGCTGACCCCAGAGGAGCTCCGCTTCCGCCAGTGGATTCCGCAGCGGGAAACGACCATCCCACTCGCGGCGGTAACCTCCGTGGGGACCGAGCGGACATGGCTTGGCAAGTGGGTCGGATCGAAGTTGCTCCGCGTGCGCTGGCGCACCTCGGACGGCAGCGAGGACGCGATGGCCTGGCATGTGCCCGACCTCGAGGGGTGGCTTGCCGCTCTCCACGGGAACCGTGACCGCCCCAGCGCGTGAGTAGGCCGCCGCGAGCCGGCCAGCCGCTGCGGGGTTCGGTCGTTAGTCAGCTCCGGGACTCACGTCACGCCCTCGACGAGCCGGGTGATCTCCTGCCTTACCTCTGGCGGCAGACGGCGACTGATCGCGATCGGGTCGGATCCCGCGTCGTAAGCAGCGAGGAGGACGTGCTCCCCGTCGTAGACGACCAGATGATCCATCAACTCAGGGACTGCGTGGCACTCAGCGAGCGCCTGGAGACCGTCGAGCACACTCGTCGTCAGGGGAAAGTGCGACTCCTCGGATGGCGAGATGGTGCCCGACAGGTCGCTCCGCTGCGGAGTCGTCTTGTATTCGGCCAGAGCATCAAGGGGACCTGGACCTGCGCCCCCTTCGATGAACAGGATCGCGGGGCGCGGCAGGAGACGAACCACTGCTAGAAGCACATCGATCCTCACTCGCTTGCCGAGCACGAGATGCGTCTCGTCAGTTGTGATCGCTGGCGAGGCTATGGTCGCGAGGGTCGCATCGGTGGGCTTCGAGAAGAGCCGCCGCCACATCGCATCTGGACGCTAACCCTTCTCTCCAGGTCGCGTGGTCGCCAGGTACTGATGCAACTCCTCGATCGCTTGCCGGACCTCGGGGTTCGAGTAGTGTCTCCTTAGGCGCATGAAATCCCCGAAGCGCGTGCATCGTCAACCTGAGGTGACTAAGACCTAGCGCACGAACGGAGAAGAACCTCTCGGAACCAAGACGGTGCTTGACGCGGTCGCTTCCTACGCTTGACCGATGGACCAGGTCGTACAGGTCGCCGGCGCTCTGTTGATCCTCGCGGCCTTCGTGGCCGCCCAGCGCGGCGCGTTATCGCCGCACTCGATCCTCTATCTCGTCCTCAACCTCGTCGGCTCCTCAATGCTCACCGTGCTCGCGTTCATCGGGTCCGACTGGGGTTTCTTCCTGCTCGAGGCGGTCTGGGCGCTGGTCTCGTTCTGGAGCCTGAGCCAGGTCCTGCGGGGGCACGCGCCCGCGCCTTCGCATTGACGAAGGAGTTGACCCCGGGTGGCTACGCCGCCACGCCCGTGAGCGCGTAGCGGAGCACGTCGACCACCTGCTCGGGTTCCCGCGCGACGGCGAGGGCGGCGCGGTCGACCTCCTTGAGGGCGTGATCGTGCTCGGGCGGATGCAAGGTGATCAGCGGCTTCCCGAGCGCCGCGGCGTAGCCCGCGTCGAATGCGGCGTTCCACTGGCGATACTGCTCGCCGAAGCGCACCACCACTACATCAGCCCGTTCGATCAGCGTCCGCGTTCTGATGGCGTTGACTCCAGCCCCGAGGTGGTCGTTCCAGAACGAGCTCTCCTGCTCGCCGAAGACGGCCGTGCCGGCCGCGTCCGAGGCGGCGTGGTCGGTCACCGGCGCCGTGAAGTCGACCTCGAGGCCGGCCGCCTCCGTGCCGCGCTCGATGCGCTCACGCCAATCCGTGTGGATCTCGCCCGAGAGGTAGACCTGCCAGCTCACGGCCACATCGTACGTAGGCGTCGGCGCGCGCTAGGGCGCCCCCGCGTCGGGCCGCGGGGTACACCTTGAAATCACCGGAAATGCGCGTCTGAGCCCATGGGAAGCCGGCATGCCGTCGGCCAGGATGACGGCATGGACCAGAACGTACCGGCGACACCACTAAAGGCTCTGCGGGCACTTCGCTCGGCAGTTGCTCCGATCGCCCTGCTGGCGGGGGTCGTCATCGTCGTCGCCGACGTCTCGGCGGCGATCGGATGGGCGCTCGTCGTACTCGGTGCTGCGCTCATCGCCGCACGCGCATCCGACAGGCAAGGGCCGGGCTTCAGCGACGGAGGGGCGTTGCCCCTATGAGCCGCGAATGCATCTTGGAACCCATTCCATCCCCTGGCCGCGCGTCTGAGAATCGGGCCGTGGTCGAACTTGCGATCCGTTGCCACCCCTCCGTGCCGGTCCCCGACGAGGAACTCGAGGTATGGATCGAGCGGCAGCTCGCCGACCTTCGGGCTACGGCACCAAACGGAATCATCCGTCTCCTGCGACTGACGCAGAGTCTGCCGAGCACCGAGATCGCCGGCGGGTGGCTGATCGAACTCGCGCTCGATCCAGACGAGGCGCCGCTCACCGGCGAGCGTCTCGGAGAGGTCCTGAGAGACATGCGCCTGCTCGGTCTTGACCCCCACGTGCTCACGTCCCTCGGTACGACCGAGGCTCGGGAGGCGGAAGTGAACGGAGCGGTGGCGTGACCGCCCCTCCTCTCACCTCGGTAACAGAGGCCCGCTCGCTCCACTCGGCAAGCCCGGGCCAGTCAGAGCTGCCGACATCCGAGACGCTCGCAGCGGCGCTGCTTCGAGCGCTACGCAGGGAGAAGGGGCCGGCCTTGCGTTTCCACGCGAACGGCCGCTGGCGGCGGCTGTCGTACCCCGAGCTGGAGCAACGCTCAGTCGAGATCGCGCGAGGGCTCATCGCCCTCGGCGTCGGAGCCGACGACCGAGTCGCGATCCTGTCGAACACCAGAGCAGAGTGGACGGTTGCCGACCTCGCGGTGCTGTTCACCGGTGCGGCGGTCGTCCCCGTCTACCAGAGCAACTCGGCGGAGGAAACCGAGCATGTGCTTCGGGACTGCGGCGCACGTGTGGTCTTCTGCGAGGACGACCAGCAGCTCGAGAAGATCGACGCGGTACGCGATCGCCTCCCGCAGCTCGAGCACGTCCTCGCGTTCGCCGGAACGCCGGGCCGCGCGATGACCCTTGGCGAGCTGGTGGCGCTCGGAGAGCTGGTCGACCCCCAGGAGATCGAACGACACGTCGCGGCCACGCGCCCCGGCGACGCCTGCACGATCGTCTACACGTCCGGGACGACCGGTGAGCCGAAGGGCTGCGTGCTCACGCACGCCAACGTCCGCGCCAACATCGAGATGGTCGAGCGGCGGATCCACTTCGGCTCTCCGCCGAACACGGTCTACCTCTGGCTGCCGCTGGCGCACGTGCTCGCGCGGATGGTCCAGTTTCTCGCTCTGCATCAGGGCGCCGAGCTCGCCTACTGGCGGCGGGATCCCCGCAAGATCCTCGACGACCTCGCTGATCTGCACCCGACCCACCTGCCGTCCGTCCCGAGGCTGTTCGAGAAGATCCACAGCTTCGCGACGCGCGACGTCGAGGGCAGCCGGATCAAGTCGCGGCTCCTCGGGTGGGCGCTCGACGTCGGCCACAGTTACCAGCAGGCCCTGGAGCGAGGGAGCGTCGCCGGCGTCCGCCTCGGCGCCGCACACCTCATCGCGGATCGTCTGGTCCTGCGCAAGATCCGGCGGCCGTTCGGCTCGCGGCTGAAGCTCGCGGTCACGGGCGCCGCCCCGGTCGACCGGGAGATCCTGCGCTTCTTCCACGCGGCGGGCGTCCGAGTGCTCGAGGGCTACGGGATGACCGAGACGACTGCGGTGGCGACGGTCAACACCGTCGACGACTACCGCTTCGGGACCGTCGGCAAGCCGCTCCCGGGCAGTGCCGTAGGAATCGCCGAAGACGGCGAGGTGCTCATCCGAGGCCCCCACGTCTTCGCGGGGTACTTCGGGTCGGGCGCAGAGCCGACGGTTGACGGCTGGCTCGAGACCGGCGACCTGGGCAGCATCGACGAGGACGGGTTCCTCACGATCACCGGCCGCAAGAAGGACCTGATCATCACTTCGAGCGGAAAGAACGTCACGCCGGCAAGCATCGAGAAGGCTCTGGAGCAGAGCCGCTGGATCTCGCACGCGATCGTGTACGGCGACCGCAGGCCCTACCTCACCGCTCTGATCACGCTCGACCCAGCCGAAACGCCGGCGCTCGCCGAGACGCTCGGCATCACAGACGACCCGGCGACCCTGCCTACGAACGAGCTCGCCCGCGATGAAATCCAGCGCGCCGTCGATGAAGCGAACGCGCGCTTCGCGCGGATCGAGCAGATCAAGCGCTTCGTGATCCTGACCCGCGACCTCTCCGAGCAGGCGGGTGAGCTCACGCCGACCGGCAAGGTCAAGCGGTCGGCCGTGTACGACCGCTACGGCCACGCCCTCGCCTCGATGTACGACCGGGACGCCTCGACCAACGGAGCGGCTGCATGAGCGCGCACGGTGAGCGCGACCTCCTGCTGGCCGTCCGCTATGGGCTGCCGCTGGCGATCGTCGTGGCCGGGTTCGTCGTGATGATCGTTGGCTCGTCACCGAGCGCCGTTCACGGCGGTCTCGGCATCGTCGGCGCCGGCCTCGCCGTAGGCCTACTGAACGTCTTCTACCGGATGGGCGTCAGCGGAGACAAGAGCCGAGACGAGGAGGACGCCGCCCGCGACTACTTCGACGTCCACGGGCACTGGCCGGACGAAGACTGAGCCGGGGGGCGCTTCAGGCTTCGACGAGCCCTCGGCGAATCGCATAGCGCGCGAGCTCGACGCGGTTTCGCATGCCGAGCTTCTCGAGCACGTTGGCCCTGTGGCGATCGACCGTCTTCTTGCTGATGAACAGCATCTCGCCGATCTCTTCGCTCGTGTGGCCCTCGGCGATCAGCTTCACGACTTCGAGCTCACGTGGCGTCAGCGGGTCTTCGGGCGTGTCCTCGCCGTGCTTCGCCCGATCGAGGTAATCGCGCACGAGCGCCTGGACCGCGGCGGGATACAGGAAGGGCTCGCCGCGCATCGTCGCGCGGCACGCCTCGATCAGATCCCTGTTCGCCACGCTCTTGAGGACGTAGCCCGACGCGCCGGCCTTCAGCGCCTCGAAGAAGTACTGCTCGTTGTCGTGCATCGAGAGGATCAGCACGCGCAGCTCGGGCCTTCGCTTGGACAGTTCATGGGCGGCCTGGAGCCCGGTCATGCGAGGCATCGACACGTCGAGCACCGCGAGGTCGATGTCGTCCTGAAGCGCACGCTCGACTGCCTCGGCGCCGTCACCCGCCTCGGCAACGACCTCGAGGTCCGGTGCTGAGTCGAGCACCATCTTCAGCCCCTCCCGAACCACCGTGTGATCGTCCGCCAGAAGGATGCGCGTCTTTAGCGGTACCGGCATCAAGCGTCTCCGCCAATCGGCACGATGAGCTGAACGGTAGTGCCCCTGGCCGGATCAGAGGCGATCTCTAGACGCGCGTCGATCAGCATCGCGCGCTCGCGCATGCCGCTGATGCCCGCCGTGTCGCGCGGTACGTCGTCCGGCATGCCTCGCCCGTCGTCACGCACCGACAGGACCAGGCGCTCGTCGTCCAGCTCGACCGAGACGGTCGCGCTCGTGGCGGACGCATGCCGCACGACGTTGGTCAAGCTCTCCTGGGCGACGCGGTAGATCACGAGCTCCACGTCCGGCGCGAGCGGCGGCAGCTTGCCCGGAAGCTCCCGGCGGATGCGAGGTCCATCCTGGGCATCGAAGCGCGAGCACAGTGCGATCAGGGCGTTCACGAGCCCGAGATCGTCGAGCGCCTCGGGCCGTAGCTCGCGTGCGATGCGCCGCACGTCCTCGAGGCTCGCGCGCACCGCGTCGGCCACATGGGCGAGCTCGTCCGCGGCCGCGGCTGGATCGCCCTCGGCGGCCCGCTCCGCCCGGAGCATCACCGCCGTGAGCATCTGGCCGATCTCGTCGTGCAGCTCGCGGGCCACACGCGCCTTCTCGGCCTCCTGCGCGTTCAGCGCCATGCGCGACGCTTCTCGCCGTCCGCTCTCGAGCCGGTCGAGCATGCTGTTGAAAGCCTCGGTCAGCACTACTCCCTCGGCGCTGCGGGGGTTTATGCCCGCCAGTCGCCTACCCGGGTTGTCCGGATCGACCGAGCCCATCACGTCGCTGAGCTTGAACAGCGGGGACAGGACCTGGCGAAGAAGGACCAGGTTCACAGCCAGCATGAGGACCAGGCCGGCGAACAGGAGACCCAGCTGTCCGAGAGTTATCGGGGCGTGTATCTCGATCGGGCTGAGCGCGAGCACCAAGAACGCGACGAGCAACACCGACCCGTTGGCGAGGAAGACCCACCACAGCAGCGATACGCGACGCACCTCGTGATCGGCAGTGCCCTTGACGAGGGGCGCCACTCGTGCCGCGGATGGTCTAGGAGCCATGGGCTTCGGTCCTCGTCATACCCGCGCCGTTCGGTAGAGGCTCCCGACGACGCGAGGCGAAGTACGCCGGGTTCGCGCAGCCTAACTCGCGGCGGCGAGCCCGTCCGTCTGCGGCTCAGCCTGCACGCGCACCAGCCTCAGCTCGCGCGTCCGGCCGCCGGGCAGCTCCACCGAGACGTGTGCCCCCTCCGCCTGGCCGATGATCGCACGACCCACGGGCGAGGCGGCGGAGACGGGGGTGATGCCGCGTTCGGCTACCGCATCGTGGACGGCGACGATGCGGTAGCGGGCGATCTCGCCGGTCGCGACGTCCTCCAGGTCTACGACGGACCCGATTGCCGCGCCCGAGGTCGACGTGTCGGTCGCGACGACGCGCGAGCGGGCGATGATCTCCTCGAGGCGAGCGATGCGAGCGTCGAGGATCGCCTCGTCCTCCCTGATCGCCCACAGCTCGTCGTTGCCAGCGGCGTCTCCGAACGATCGCGCGTCGCGGAGCTGTTCCGCGACCTCGCCGGTCTTGCGAGCGCGGAGTCGGGCGAGCTCGTCCTCGTGAGCGGCGAGTGCCGGCTCGCTCATCACGTACGTGGTCGCGTCGGGCCCGCCGTGCGATGCGGCTGTCGTAGTGGGCTGGTTCATAGAGACAGCTTGGCCGACGCGCGTTCGCCTGACGATGCATCGAAATACCCATTTCGCAGGGGCGTCCACGGGTTGACACTGCAACCGTGCGAGACCCCGCGAACAACTTCTCAGACCCATTCGTGGAAGCGGCGCTCGCATGAAACGCGGCACGGCCCTCCAGACGCTTTCGCAGGACCACCATCAGGCGCTGGTAGTAGCCCAGAAGCTTCGACGAGCGACAGTGGATACGGCGCCGGCGGCGCGACGCGCGTTCCTCTCGTTCTGGCAGACGGACGGCCAGAAACACTTCCGCGTTGAGGAGGAAGTGCTTCTACCTGCCTTTGCCCGTCACGCGGACGCCGGCGCCCGCGACGCGGTGATCCGCGTGCTCGCCGAGCACGTCGACCTGCGACGGCGCGCGGGTGACATGGAGGCACAGCCGACGCCGCCCCTTCATCAACTGCGGCAGCTCGGCGAGACTCTGCACGACCACGTTCGTCACGAGGAGCGAGCACTGTTTCCGCTGGTCGAACAGGCGCTTCCCGAGCCGGAGCTCGAGGCACTGGCGACGGCCCTCGCCGCAGCCTGACCTAGCGATCGTCTAGTTCGGCGTCTGCCTCACTCGCTAGTGACGGACGCGCCGCCGCGCGAGGGTCGTCCGGCGGCGGGCTTCGGGCGGATTAGCGGCGGGGTCGCTCAAAGCACTTCGCGTTCGTACGCGAGCAATGGGCGAATGATCGCCCGACCTGCGCCGGTGATCCCGAGCAGATCCTTTCTCGTCCGCTTCGCGCTGGGTCGCTGTGGGAAGCGCCAGCGGAGCAGCCCGCGCGCGTACAGACGCGCGGCTGCGCGACGAACTTCGATCGGGCGGCGCTCGAAGGAACGTGCGAGCTCGTCGAGCTCCTCGTCGTCCTCCCGAACGGCGAGCAGTATCCGGAGCTCTGCCGGCGACATCCGGTGCTGCTCCAGGACGTCTAGCGCGTCGTCCGCGACAGAGAGGTCGTCGCGCGCGCGGAGGACCCTCGCGGGTATCGCACGAGAGCGCCTCGGCGCGTTCCAGGTGCGTGGTTGTTCGGCTACTTCGGTCATGACTCCATTGTCGCCGGAGGAGCCACCTCGAGCAATGGGTCGAAGCATGTAGCGGACGCCCGTGGGGCCATTTCCCCATGCCGAAATGGCAGTTGGAGCCCATGGGAATCACGCGCGCGCGAGGCGACGATGGAGGCAGCTTCGAAAGGAAGAAGGACATGCAACCCACCATCGTCACCGCCGTCGACACCCGAACACCGGACGAGGTCGTCCGTGTCGCCGCCAGGCTCGCAACTCAACTCGACGCGCACCTGACGCTGGTCCACGTTCAGCCCGACCCGCCTCTGCTGGGGGGGTCCGTCCAGGACCGCGAGCGCGCGCGCAACAGGAAGAACGAGGAAGGTCTGGAGATCCTCGAACGTGCCGGCGAGGTGCTCCCCGACGGACTGTCCGTCGAGTACCGCTCTGAGCTCGGATCGGTCGTCGGCCGGCTGAGCCGCGTCGCCGAGGAGACCGAGGCGCTGCTTCTCGTGGTGGGCAGGCGCCGACGTGGCGCGCTCGTCACGTCGCTTCTCGGGAGCGTCTCGCACGAGCTCTCACGCCGAGCGCCCAGTCCGGTGCTGATCGTTCCGAGTCCGACCGCGGACGGCGAGCCTCACGCCGAGGAGCTGTGGGCGAACGGCTCGGCCGTGGTCGTCGGCATCGACGGCTCCGAGGAGTCCGCGGCCGCAGCCGCATTCGCGGACGAGCTCGCCCAGGCGTTCGGCGACCAGCTCCTGCTCGCGCACGGGCACGACGCACCCGGACGGATCCCGCGAGACATCGCCGATGGCGACGGGGACAACGTCTACGTCCCGGCGGTCATGCAGGAGGCCCTCCGGCGTGTCACGCACCGAGCGCGCTATCTCGTGGGCCATGGTCCGCCCGCCTACGTCCTTCCGGACATCGCCGCTCGCGAGCGGGCGCGGATGATCGTGATCGGGAACCAGGAGCATCACGGGTTCCGTCCGCTGCGGCCGGACTCGGTCACGGCGCAGCTGCCACGACTCGGGTCGCACCCAGTGCTCGTCGTGCGTGGCGAGCACGCCTTCCATCGGGCGCAGCTCGACACGCGGGAACCGGCCCTCGCCGCCTGACGCGAGGACGGGCATGGGACTCAGCGTCATCGTGTGGGCGATGATCGGCATCGCGTTCTGGCACTTCGCGGTGCTGGTGCCGGACCGCTTCTGGGGCGGGATCATCGGGGCGTTCCTCGCGGCGCTAGCCGGCGCGATCGTGTCCGGGCTGCTGCTGCCCGTGCCAGGCATACCGACACGCAACCCACCGGGTCTCGCGGAGGCTCTGTGGGCGATCCCGGGATCGGTCCTCGCACTGGTGGCGAGCTACGCCTACGGGGCGCGAAGGGACGAGGCGCAGGGGATCGACAGGCCACCGCTTTGACAGCGCGAATCGACGAAAAGCTGCTGCCGGTCTTCCAGACCGTACTGGAGCGCAACCCAGGTGAGCCCGAGCTCCATCAGGCGGTCCGCGAGGTCCTGGAGACGATCGGGCCCGTTGTCGGAAAGCATCCGGAGTACATCGAGCGGAAGCTGCTCGAGCGGATCTGCGAGCCCGAGCGGCAGATCATCTTCCGTGTCCCCTGGACCGACGATGAAGGCGAGATTCACGTGAACCGTGGCTTTCGCGTGGAGTTCAACAGCGCGCTCGGGCCATACAAGGGCGGGCTGCGGTTCGACCCCTCCGTGAATCTCGGGATCGTCAAGTTCCTCGGCTTCGAGCAGGTCTTCAAGAACGCGCTGACCGGGATGCCGATCGGCGGAGCGAAGGGCGGAGCGGACTTCGATCCGAAGGGTCGCTCCGACAAGGAGGTCATGCGCTTCTGCCAGTCGTTCATGACCGAGCTCTGGCGGCACCTGGGCGACCGCACTGACGTGCCGGCCGGGGACATCGGCGTGGCCGGGCGCGAGATCGGCTACCTGTTCGGCCAGTACAAGCGGATCACCAACCGGTTCGAGGCAGGGGTCCTCACGGGCAAGGGGCTGACCTGGGGTGGCGCGCAGGTACGCACGGAGGCGACGGGGTACGGCTGCGCGTACTTCGTCGACGAGATGCTGCGTGCCCGCGGTGAGTCGCTCGACGGCCGCGAGGTCGTGATCTCCGGTTCGGGGAACGTCGCGCTCCACGCGATAGAGAAGCTGGCGAGGCTCGGCGGTGTCCCGATCGCCTGCTCAGATACGTCGGGCCACGTCCACGATCCCGACGGCATCGACGTCGAACTGCTGAAGCGGGTGAAGGAGGTCGAACGCGGGCGTGTCGCCGATTACGCCGAGCGGCGCCGGGGGGCACGGTTCGTACCCGACCGTCCCGTCTGGGAGGTGTCCGGCCAGGTGGCGCTTCCGTGCGCGACGCAGAACGAGCTCAGCGGAGCGGACGCGAGGCGGCTGATCGAGGGCGGCGTGGTCGCCGTCGCCGAGGGCGCGAACATGCCGTGCACGCCCGAAGCCGTGGACATGTTCAGGGCGGCTGGGGTCTCGTTCGCCCCTGGCAAGGCGGTGAACGCGGGCGGGGTCGCGGCGAGCGCGCTCGAGATGCAGCAGAACGCGTCGCGCGATTCCTGGACCTTCGAGCGCAGCGAGGAACGGTTGCGCGAGATCATGCGCGACATCCATGCCACCTGCTTCGAGACCGCGGACGAATACGGCGTGACCGGCGACTACGTCGCCGGGGCGAACATTGCGGGTCTCGTGCGGGTCGCGGACGCCATGATCGCGCAGGGGCTGATCTAGACCGGGTAGGTGATCTGTCCGTCGCCTGAGACGCGGGCGATCGGCGTCAGCTCGTGCTCTGCACGGCGGTCTCGGCGCGGTACCCAGGCGAAGATGCCGGCGGTCTGGACGATCGTCAGCACGACGTAGTAGTTCGCGCTGCCGAGGACGTCGCGCGCGTAGTAGACCGAGACCGTCTGGAGCGAGAACCAGCCGGCTTCCTCGTCGATCGGAGGTCCCGCCGGGAAGAGCTCGTTTAGACGGCTCATACGGCTGTCTTAGCCGAGTTATCTGTCTAAGCCGCAAAACCCCCTTGCGCGGCGCGATCGCGGCCGTGAAGGCTCTACGCGTCAGCTGGGCTCGCCGCGATGTCGATCACCCGGAGGCTCTCGACCGCGGGCCCGTCAATGACCGCGCCGTCCCGTGTGAACCGAGATCCGTGGCACGGGCAGTCCCAGCTGCTCTCGGCCTGGTTCCACTGGACGATGCAGCCGAGATGCGTGCAGCGCGGGGAAACGGCGTGGAGCGTTCCTTCGCTGTCGCGCGCGACGGCGACCTGCTCGCCGTCCAGGGACACGACCTGCCCCTCCCCTGGGGCGAGCTCCTCGAGCGGGACGTCGGTACTCGCGGCAACCCGGTCGCCGACGAACCGGCGCGCGACGTTGACGTTCTCCTTGACGAACGCCTTCGCCGATGCGAGTGGCTTCACCCGGTTCGGGTCGAACAGGTCGGTCCAGGGGTTCTCGCGGCCGAGGATCTGATCTCGGATCACGATGCCGGCCGCGGTTCCGTTCGTCATGCCCCACTTCCGGAAGCCGGTGGCGACGAACAGGCGGTCTGACCCGCGCCGGAGCCTGCCGACGTAGGGCAGCTGGTCGATCGGCATGTGGTCCTGAGTCGACCAGCGGTAGTCCACCGAGCGGACCGCGAATCGCTCGCGGGCGAACGCGTCGAGCGCGGCGTAGTGGCGCTCGGTGTCGTCGTCCTGGCCGGTCTTGTGACTGTCGCCGCTCAGGATCAGCAGCTCGCCGCCGTCGAAGGGGTGCTGACGGATGCTGCGCGTCGGCTGCTCGACCGAGATGTACATCCCCTTCGGGACCGGCTGGTCGAGGCTCACGCCCAGCACGTACTCGCGCTCGGGGTGGCACTTGGCGAAGAACGCGCCGCGATCGAGGAACGGCAGGTGCGTCGCGAGGACCACGAAAGCTGCGCGGACGTCGTGGCGCTCGGTCTCGACGATGCACGGCGAGCCTTCCTCGACGTCGAGAGCGCGGGTGTGCTCGAAGACGTGGCTTCCATCGCCATCTATTACGCGTGCGAGGGCGAGGCAGTAACGGCGCGGGTGGAACTGCGCCTGTCCGTCGAAGCACACCGCCGCCTTGACCGGCCACGGAAGGTCGGTCGTCTCGGTGTAGCCGGCCGGCAGCCCTGCTTCCTGCGCGGCCTCGACCTCCTTCTCGATCTGCTTGACCTCCGAGTCCTGCTCCGTGTACGCGTACGCGGGCCGACGCTCCCACTGGCAGTCGATCTCGTGCTCGCGGACGAGCTCTGCAATCAGGTCGAGCGCACCGAGGTTCGCCTCGGCGTACGCGCGCGCGCCGTCCTGGCCGAACTTCGACCTCAGCGTGTCGTAGATCAGGCCGTGCTGCGTGCTCACCTTCGCCGTCGTGTGGCCGGTGGTCGCTCGGCTCACGCCGTCGGCCTCGACCACCGCGACGCGAAGTCCGGAGTTCTTCAACAGCAGGGCGGTCGTCAAGCCGGCGATGCCGGCGCCGAGCACCGCCACGTCTACGTCGACGGGCGCGTCGAGCGGGCCGAACCCGGGCTCGTCGGTCGTCGCGATCCAGACAGACTCGTGCTTCACGGGTAGTGATCCAGTGCCGTCACACCTTCTTGGCGACGCGGCACGCGGATCTCTTACGCATGGGCACGTCGTCCTCCGCTGCTGGGAGCAGCGAGCGGCTGTAATCAGGCGCCGATCCGTCAGCCCGCGTACCGCGTGCCGTGAGGCCGAGCAAGACTTCGTCGTGAGTCCCGGAGGTGCGCTTCCGAACGCCGAAGTGGGCCATGCGCCCATCGTTCATGAGCGCGCGCTTGTTGCCTATGGGTATTTCGGCCCATTCGAACCCCGATGGGGCCGATCTGCAAGTTCCAGAAGAAATTGGAACCTTTTTGGAACCCTGTCGAACCTAAGCAGACGCTCAGAAAGCTGGAAGACCCCGCATTTGCGGGGCCTTCCTCAGTAGCGGGGGCGGGGTTTGGACACGCATCCCCGACGGTGTGGCGGGTCGTCGAGACGCGCGTCCTCGGGTAGCCGACGCAGGCGTACGTCGGCGCGAGTCAGTAGACCTCGCACATGGCCAGCCCTGTTGCCGAGCTGCTCGCGACCGAAGCGGCCGTCGCGAAGCTCGGGGCGCGTGGCATCTCGATCGACGAGGCGCAGCAGGTGCCGCGCAACCCGCACGTCATCGTCCGCAACCCGCGCGATGCGGACGGAACGCGCCGTCTGCTGATCGGTCGCACGGATGGTGGTCGGACCCTGACACTGGTGATCGAGCCGACGATCGACCCGACCACATGGCTGCTCGTGACCGGCTGGGAGGCGGCTGGCGGCGAGCGTAAACTGCTCTAGGGATGACTGTGCCGAAGGACCCCTGGACAGATCCCGACCCACAGCCCGGCGACTTCGAAGCAGAGCTAGAGGGAATCGATCCTCGCTACGTCGAGGTCCACGAGGGCAACCCGGACGCGAAGCTCACGATCGTCGTGGGCGTCGAGGACGAAGACGCGAAACGGCTGCAGGAGCTGTCGGCCGCGCGTGGGCAGCGGCCGTCGGAGGTCATCTCGTCGCTGCTGCGCCAAGCGTGACATCCAGTCAGAGGCAGTGGGATCTGCCGCCTCCCGGCGTTCTTGCCGCACTCGACCCAGGCAGTTCGCTCAAAACGGGACCTACGATCGCCATCGAACATGTGGCCGGTGGACGGTGGCTGAAGACCAGGGCTACGGGTGACCGACACTCGCCCCGTCACTGCGGCGCAAGCGCTCGGCAGGCGGCTTCGGTCAAGCGCCACGAGTTCCTCACGCCGCTCCACCTCGATTCCACGATGCCGTCCCGCCGGAACTGAGCGAGGGCCGCGTCGCCGCCATTGCGCGCGCCGAGTGGCCAGTCGTGCCTCTTGAAGGGGTCTCGTCCTCTCCCTAGAAGGAAGAGCGCAAGATCGATCGCTTCGTCGTCAGGTTCTAGCGCCCCGGGAGCCGCTCCGCGCATGTGTTCGATGAGGTGGCGTCCGAGCTGCGCTCGCGCGACGGCTGCGGAGGAAGACGCGACGGTGACGATCTCTTGAAGACTCGCGAGCACGGCGCGGTTTCGAAGTCGCCCGGAATCACCGACTAGGAGTCCCGCGACAACCACGCGGACGATGAGGCGCCGCCACTGCTCCTGGTAAGAGTGCCGCCAAGCGGGGTGACGCGTCGTTCAAGTCCCATTCGTCTAGAAGCCCCACCGCGTAGTCGAAGAACGATCCAACATCTGTTTTCTGGTTCTTGCTGAGACGCTGCCACAGGGCCAGTTTGTAATCGGCCCGCAGCCCATGCTCGTGAGCCACGATGTCCGAGGGCGCCGTTAGCACGTCATCTAGGAAAGCCTTGATCTCCTCGCCCACGGCGCTGACAAGCACTTGCTGGAACGAGGCCTTTGAACCGCCGTCGGCGCGCACTCCCTCCGCCACGCGTACGATCCCGCGCGGGATTCCACCGGCGACGACCCCGATGGCGCGCCCAATCTGTTCGTCGAAGCATGTGTCGCGCAAGCGAAGGATCGCCACGGCCTGTTCTGGGTCAAGCGGAGGCAGCGACAGGACGGTGTAAAAGGAGCTGTTGAACTCATTGCACGCACGAACGGCTCCGAGTTCCAGCGAGCGCGCCGCTTCGTCCGAGAGCGAGACCAAGAAGTACACGCCCGGAATCTCGAACACCCCCTTGATGTCCCGCAACAGGTCTGCGACCTTCGTCGCATCCGACATCTTGTCGAGCTCATCGATGGCGATGACCACTGGGGCGTCCATCTCCCGGGCCATCGACTCGGCGAAGGCTCTGAAGTTGTGCACGAGAGAGCTGAGTGTTGCGGGGCGCTCGACGAGCTGCCGCTCCCTCGCTCGTCGCAACAACGCGCCGACGCCTATCTGTTTGGCCTCAGCGCCGAATTCAGACGACTCTTTCGTCGTCACGATGTACCGAACTTCCTCTCGCAGCTTCTCGGCGAGGCGCCGCACGCGGCCCAGGCCATGTCGGTCCTCCCGGCGTTGAGTGAGTGCGCGAAGGAACAGCCATAGGGCTCCCCCTAACACCAATACGCCAGCGAACGTGTACGCGTTGAGAACCTCGGTCAGCTGTGATCCGCCGAACAGCCTGCTGCCGAGACCTTCGAGGAAGAGGACGAAAGCTGCATAGATGAGCCCCTGCGCGCCGAGCAGCGTAAACATCTCGCGTTGCCGGGCCGCCCTCGTTGTTCGGCCGGTGCGCTTGTCGTAGTACTGCTCGAAGCGCGCGGCGGTCACGTCGGAGAGGGCCGCGAGGAACGCCGTGGGCTCATATTCGCTGGGACTGGGAAACCAAACGGCCAGCCCACCTTTCGACTCAGCCCAGACCTTCGCCTTCTCCATCATCCAACTCTTGCCGGCACCTCTCGGTCCCGAGAGCCCGTAGCTGCCCCGCCACGCCGCTCGAGGATCCGGCTCAAGGCCTCCCATTTCTCGTGATCTACGAAGAGATCCGGATCGAAGCCACTGAGGAGGCTGGGACTCGATGACTGATCGAGCGGCACGGCGGAAGTAACGCTATGTCTCATGACGCCGGTCTGCAAGCGCGGCCCGTAGCCGCCTTGGCGACCGCGAGGTAGCTTCCCAATACCACTCGGCGCACCACAATCGACGGAAGGCCGCCCTTCCGGACGGCCCTCGGCGTCTCAATCACCCTTCCAGCGCGGCCTTGCGGCCTTTTCACCTTCAGGCCGATCTCGATACTGAGGGCGGGATTCGAACCCGCGACCTTCGGGTTATGAACCCGAGCGCCGCGGACAACGCCGACGCTCCGCCAGCCACTCGGCATGCTGGCCCGTGGCAACACATTGGCAACATCCACGCCGTCTCAAATCGTCCAGATCGTCCATCCCGTCCACCGAAACCCCTCTGGAATGGACGATCTGGACACAACGGACACCACGAACACCCAGCGCGCAAGGTTGAGGGCCTTGTGGGCCGTAAGGCCCGTGGGAGTTCGAGTCTCCCTGGGCGCACTTTTCGACGTCGCCGGGGAGCAGCCCCTGGCGAAGCGGCCTATGACTCGCCGTCGTGGACGGTGAAGTTGCCCTGCGAGATCGTGACGGATGCGGCGGTGAGCGCCGCTTGGTGGACCGGGTTGTTGCAGTCCGTCTCGGGGTTCGTGCCGGGACCTCCCACGAACCGGTCGTTGCCGGCGCCCGGATCACCGTTGTCCTCGACGCGGAAGACGACCGGGTCTCCCTCCTGGACTCCCTCCTGCGCGCGGCTTACCTCGGTGCCTATGAAGGCCACGTTGTCCACGACGCGAAGGCACTTGACCTCGGACGTGAACGTGAAGAGGCCGAAGATCCCGTCCTTGGCCCAGTACATGCCACGCGGGTCCTCGCCGTTCGGACCGCTGCGCGCGTTGAAGTGGAACTGGCCACCCCCAGACGCCTCCGGAAGCCGCGCGGTGCCCTGAACGAAGTCGGCCGGGGGGCCGTTGCCGCCGCTGTGACTCCCGCCCGCCTCGCCGACCCATGAGCCGACGCCGATCGCAGCCAGTCCGAGAACCATCAGCACGCGTCGCACATCACACCTCCCCTGTAGGGGAATCGTTCCCGTTTGCGGGGCAGCGAAATCCCGCCGACCGCGCGGAGTCGCGCAGACGGAATTGCAGACGCCCGTTGCACGGGGCGCGTTTGGGGTAGGTACAAGGCGATGGTCGGGCTGAGCGACCTCGTTCGTGGCTGGCCGGGAAAGCCATCCCACCCACCGTTGACCGATGCCAGCATCGGCGCGTACACGGTCGGGGTCGCCATGCTTGTGGCCGGTGCACTCGGGCTGGAGGAAGAGCAGATGGCACACGGCTCGCTGCTCGCGATCTCGGGCGGGCTCGCGCTCGCCGCACCCACCGCGCTGACCGGACTGCTCGACTGGCTCAAGATCGAGAAGGGCACCACGCGGCGCACCGTTGCGACGATCCATCTGCTGACGATGGTGTCCGCCACGCTCGTGTTCGCCGCCGCCTGGGTCGCGCAGCGGCCCGGCTACCTCGATGACCAGGTCGAGTCACTCGCATTGGCGCTCGGCCTCGCCGCCGAGGCGCTTCTCGCCGTCGGTGGCTACATCGGCGGAACCCTCGTCTTCATCTACGGCGTGCGGGCCATCCAGCGGCCCGACGCCCCGCTCGCCGACGCGCTCGTCCCGGGGCGGCTGAACCCCGCCCAGGGGCGCGACGACAAGGCCGCGCGTTCCTGAAGAGGATGTGGGGGTTCGAGCGAACCCTCGAGGAACGTCGGCTGTAGTGTCCGCATTGCCTGACGTCCCGTATCCCGTTCAAATCGTCTGGGGCGCCGACGACCCGCGGCGCCGGCTGCGAACGGTCAGTGCCCGACCGGCATTGCCTCCGCCCCGGGTCACAGGGCGCGGCGCGATCCTGGCGCGGTGCAGACGGCCAGTAGGGTGAGGCGATGGCCGCCGTCACGGACTGGACCTTCGAGGGAACCTGGCCCTACAAGCCATGCCGGTTTGACTCGCCCGACGGGCGGATGCACTACGTCGACGAGGGGCCGCGCGACGGCCGGCCCGTCGTGCTCGTGCACGGCAACCCCACATGGGGCTACCTGTACCGCAACTTCATCCCGCAGCTCGTCGAGGCCCGGCACCGCGCGATCGCCGTCGACCACCTCGGCTTCGGGCGCTCGGACAAGCCGTCCGACGCTGAGCTGTATCGGGTCCCCCGGCACGCCGAGCGCCTCGACGCGCTGCTCGAGTCGCTCGACCTCCGCGGCGCGACCGTGGTTCCGCAGGACTGGGCCGGCCGATCGGCCTTCACTGGGCGACGCGACATCCGGAGCGGGTCGACGGCCTCTTCATCCTCAACACCTACGCCCACGGCTGGAAGCCGGAATCGCTGCCGCCCGGGAAGGACAAGATCCCGCTGCCGCTACCGCTGCGCTTGTTCCGCGCACCGGGGATCGGCGAGCTGCTGGTGAAGGGCCTCGACGCCTTCAAGCGCGGCTTCCTGTTCGGGCAGGGCGTCGTACACCGCGACCGGCTGACGCCGACGGTCAAGCGCGCCTACCGGGATGTCCATGGCGGCTGATCCGAGCGAACCCCGATCCTCGTCTTCCCGCGCGAGATCCCGGTCACGGGCGAGGGACCGGTCGTCGAGATGACGACGGAGATCGAGGAGCGGATGAAGCAGCACTTCCGGTCGAAGCCGGTCGACACCCTGTGGCTCGACACGTTCCCCGACGCCGAGGTCACCAAGCTCGAGGACGCCGGCCACTACCTGCAGGAGGACGCCCACGAGCGGATCGTGCCGGAGCTGGTGAGATTCGTCACCCGCCTCTAGGCGTAAGCGTGGGCACGCTGGCGTCGCGAACGAGGCGCACCGGGCGCTGAGCTATGAAGCGTTTCAAGATCGCGCTCATCGCTGCGTTCATGGTGCTTGCGGCCGCGGTGCCCCCCGCGCACGGCCAGGCGGGATGCGAGTCGCACCGTCCGGCGGTCGCGCACCACGCCGGCGGGGCCACCGTGCCCGCGAAGACGGCTCCGGTGCCGTGCATGACGGTGACCGGCGACGCCATCGAGGGGGCGACCGTTGGCGTCACCAAGTCCGGCACGGTGTTCTTCGCCTCGATCGAGCAGAACCCGGACGGTGTACGCACGATCGTCGACCCATCGGTCCTGGCCCGGTCGAGGGACCAGGGCCAGAGCTGGAGCAATGTGGTCCCCGGCGGTCTGCCTCGTTCACCCCACGGCTCGCTGAGCACCTGGCTGCGAGTCGACCCGAGGACATCTCGTGTCTGGTACGCGACGCCGACGGCGCCGTGCGGCGCGACGGTCTCGTGGAGCGACGACGACGGCGAGACGTGGGCGACAACCCCGAATATCGGCTGTCCGGCCCAGGGCGGCGTCGCGATGATCGAGGGTCCGCCGCCGGCGGGCGGCGAGCGACCAACGGGGTACCCACACGTCGTCTACTACTGCGCCAACGCGCAGGATGGAGAGGAGAGCTTCCTCGCCTGCCACAAGTCGCTCGACGGGGGACGGAGCTGGGCCTTCACCGGCAGCAGTCCCGATCCGATTCCCGCACAGGAGGGCTGCGCTCCTCAGCATCTGCGCACGACGCGAGGCGGTGAGGTCGGTCCTGACGGTGTTCTCTACTTCCCGACCTTCAGCTGCGACAACCGGACGCTCGGGCTGGCAGTGAGCAAGGACGAGGGCAGGACGTGGACCCGAAGCAAGGCACTCGGACCTCTACCCGCCGGCGATGGGCATCGACACCGACGGCAACCTGTACATCGCTTGGAGGGGTGCCGGCGGGCTTCCGTACCTGACCGTCTCGCGCGACAAGGGCAAGAGCTGGAGGACCCCGATGATGATCGCGCCTCCCGGCGTCGACGCGATGCGCCGCCTGGGCATCGTCGCGCGTGAGCCGGGCCACCTCCTCGTTTCCTACCTCGCGTCCACGGACGCCGGCGCCAGCTTCGACGCGTACATGACGGAGTCGCGAAACGCAGCGGACCCTGAACCCACCTTCTGGAGTGCCGCGGTCAACGACCCGGCGTCATCCGTGCTGAACCAGGGTGCGTCAGAGCTCTACGCCAACCGCATCCAGCTCCTCCGCGGCCACATCGCCGACGACGGAACCGCGTGGGCCGGTTTCCACTGCTACGAGACCGAGCTGTGCCCGGGCAAGCGCCTGGGCCTCGCGGCGCAGCTGCGGTGGCCTCGAGGCACGTGCCTGCGTCCCTCAACGGCCAGCTTCAAGCTTCACCGCGTCAGGGGCACGCGCGTCGTCAGGGTCGAGGCGTTCGTCAACGGAAGGCGCTCGTTGCGGCGATCCGGGCGTGACATCAGGCGGGTCGTGCTGAAGCGGCTGCCGCGCGACGGGAGGTTGAGCATCCGCATCGTGGCGACGCACAACACGGGGTCAAAGGTCGTCAGCACGCGTAGCTGGCGCGGCTGCACGAAGAGCAGGCCGCGGGTACGCGTCATCCGCCGGAGATAGGGCGCCTACCGATTGAACGCGTCCGCGTGTAGGTCGTACTCGGGCATCTAACGACGGACGACCCACACCCGAGGCTTGCCCTTCTTGCAGCCATCCCAGCTCCGCGTGCTGACGACCTTCGAGCCGGTGCTGTGCGTCGCGACGATCCGGACTTTCATCCTCCCATCGCGCGGCAGTCTGGTGAGCTTCACGCGCCGGAGGTCGCGTCCGGACCGGCGTAGTGCGCGTCCGCCGTTGACGTAGGCCTCGACCCTGACGACCCGCGTTCCCCGCATCCGGTGCAGTTTGAAGGCGACGGTTGACGGGCGCATGCAGGCACTGACCTTCGGCTCCTCGAAGTCACGCAGCTGCACCGTGACCACGTCGGTGGCCGATGCGAAGTTGGGGAAGTTCACGGTGCGGGGTGGCCCCCCTCCCCGCGACCTGAGCTCGAGCGTTGTCTTACCTGTGGCAGGGATCGCGGCGGGGAGGAAGATGTCCACGCCGACGATGAACGGGAGGGCGTCGAAGCCCGGGTGCGGCGAGCTCAGGTCGGTGCGCCCATCCAAGTTTCGGTCGAAGACGAAGACCGCGTTGACCTGCTTGCGGATCGGGCAGAGGACGTCGACGCAGACGTTGGTCCCGTTGAGCGAGAGGAGATCGTTCTGCGACCCCTGATCGCCCCACAGCTCCTTGTATCTGAGGATCAGCCCAGCGACGTGGCGGGGGCCTCGTTCGCCGACGTTGCTGAGCAGATCCGACTCGAGCAGGCGAATGAGGTGGTCGCTTCTCACGAACGGCTCGTAATAGTGGTGGTGCGTGGGAACGCCCGGCCGCAGGACGGCGAATTCGTAGTGCCTACCCGCCTGCACCTCGACCGGTCCCCACTCCCCGCTCGCTGGAATGGAGGTCCTCGCAACGGGCGAGCTGCCGGTCCGTTGGCCGCTCTCGCCGTCGACCTCCCAGATCTCGAGCGTTGCGTCCACCGCTCCTCGGTTGACGGGGAACTGGAGGACCTTTCCCGCGATCGTGATGTCGCCGGCCTGCGGGACGATGTCGTGGGCAGGCGGCTTGCCGGTGAAGAACTCGTAGAAGGCGGCGAACGACTCGGCCGACGTCGCCGATTCGACGTGCGTCTGGTTCGGGACCGTGACGTTCTTCGCGCCCGGAATCCTCCGACCCGGCGCCCCCCTGCCCGCCCATATGGCCAGGGTGGGTACGCCACCCGGAGGGGCGTCGGGCTGCCGGCCGTCGATGTTGACGTAATGAGCCACGTTGGCGGCGCGGGCCTCGGAGCTCGTGAGGTACTCCCCCATCACCGTCGTGCCGAGCGAGTGGCCGAGGATGTCGACCTGCGGCCTGCCGGTTCGCTCCTCGAGCTCGGCGACGAGCCTGTCGATCCGCGCGTAGACGTCCGACCTGCTCTCGCTGGCGAAGAGCGAGTCGTAGTCGATCGCGGTTACCCAGCTCTCGGGATACCCGTTGCTCATCAAGCGCATCTTCTGTGACTCGAACTGCGCTCCCGAGCCGACGTAGCCGTGGACGAAGAGCACGCCGTTCTGGTGGAAGACCTGGGCCTCGGCGGCCGGTGCCGCGAACAGCAGGCCGGAGACGGCGCAGG
The DNA here is from genome assembly GCA_030861775.1 of Actinomycetota bacterium. Classification (GTDB taxonomy): domain Bacteria; phylum Actinomycetota; class Thermoleophilia; order Solirubrobacterales; family Thermoleophilaceae; genus AC-37. The sequence continues at coordinate 14,671 of JALZEZ010000003.1, read as the reverse complement.
CGAAGGCCAGCATTCTCACGACGACGCCTTGATCATCCCCCCGCGGGACCGCACGTCCGCGCCATCTCTGGGCGTAATTGGTACAACCTAGGGAAAATGTATCAAAGGGGAGAGCGATGAGCCACGCCGTCGTCGATCAGATCATGGACAAGAACAAGGCTGGCGAGCTGCGCTCGCCGGTCTCGGAGACCCTCGGCATGCACCTCGTCGAGTACGGCCGCGGGGAGGCGGTCTACGAGATGGAAGCGCGTGAGGAGCTGGGCAACCCGCTCGGTGTCATCCAGGGCGGCGTGGCCACGGCGCTGGCCGATGCCGCAATGGCCGCGGCGACCACCACGATCCTCACCGACGAGGAGATCCAGAAGAGCGCGATCACCACGATCGACATCTTCGCCCGCTTCATCCGGCCGGTGAACGCCAAGAAGGTCGAGCACCTGCGCGCGGAGGCCAGGGTCCTGCGCGCCGGCGGGCGCCTCGTGTGGGCCGAGGCCGACGTGCTCGCCGATGGGGAAATCGTCGGCAAGTTCGCCTCGACCGGGATCCGCGTCTCCTTCGATCCGCAGTCCTACCTCGCCGGGCAGGGGTCCTCCGATGAGTGAGCCGGGGCCGGAGGTGATGGCCCGCTTCGTGGGGGCGCAGAACGTCGAGCGCGGGCGCGAGTACCTCGAGCAGCTCGATCCCGAGCTGCACCGCTACATCCTCGACTTCGTCTACGGCGAGGTATACGCCGGTGACACGCTCGACCCGAAGACGCGCGCGCTCTGCACGGTGGCGATGCTCGCCACCCTCGGCCAGCAGCTCCAGCTCGGCGTCTACGTCCGCGCCGCCCATCGCCAGGGAGCGAGCGAGGAGGAGATTCGGGAGGTGCTGCGCCAAGTAGCCGTCTACGCGGGGTTCCCGAACGCGTGGAACGCGCTCGTCACCATGAAGGCGTCGCTCGAGGGCCTCGACGAGGACGACAGGACCACGTCATGAGCTTCACCCTCGAGCTGACCACGGAGCAGGAGGCGCTGCGCGAGAAGACGCACGCCTTCGCCCAGGACGTGATCCGCCCCGCGGCCGCCGAGTACGACCGGACGCAGGAGTTCCCGTGGCCGGTGATCGAGGAGGCCGCCCAACAGGGGCTCTACGGGTGGGAGCTCTACGCCGAGCTGTCGGTGGACCCCACCGGCCTGTCGCTGCCGATCTTGATGGAGGAGCTGTTCTGGGGCTGCGCCGGCATCGGGCTCTCGATCGTCATGCCCGCGCTGGCGCTCGCCGCGATCCGCCAGGCGGCGACCGACGAGCAGCTCGCACGCTGGGCGCCGGAGTGCTTCGGAACTCCCGGCGACCTCAAGCTCGCCGCCCTCGCGGTGACCGAGCCCAGCGGCGGCAGCGACGTGCGCTCGATCCAAACGACCGCGCGCAAGGACGGCGACGACTGGGTCATCGACGGCCAGAAGGTCTTCATCGGCAATGGCGGGATCGCCGACGTGCACGTCGTCGTAGCCACGGTCGACCCGGATGCCGGTCACCGCGGCCAGGGCGTGTTCGTCGTGCCCAAGGGCACGCCCGGCCTCACGATGCTGCGCAAGCTCGACAAGCTGGGCTGCCGCGCGTCGCACACTGGCGAGATCGTCTTCGAGGACTGCCGCATCCCCGCCGACCAGCTGCTGGGCGGAGAGGAGCGGCTTGTCGAACGCATCGCCAAGGGCAAGGAGGCCGAGCAGGGCGCGCCGCCACCGGCGTCGTCCGACGCTGAAGGCGGCGCCGCGGCCGCTGTGCAGCGGCGCAGCTCCGCCGCGCTGGGTGCCTTCGAGCGCACGCGGCCGATGGTGGCCGCGCAGGCGATCGGCATCGCCCGCGCGGCGCTGGAGTTCGCGCGCGACTACGCGGTCTCGCGAGAGGTGTTCGGGCAGCCGATCATCGAGAACCAGGGGGTGTCGTTCCCGCTGGCCGACATCGCCGCCGACATCGACGCGGCCCGGCTATTGACGTGGCGCGCCGCGTGGATGGCCGCGCAGCGCAAGCCGTTCGAGCACGCCGAGGGCTCGATGTCGAAGCTCAAGGCCTCGGAAGTCGCGGTGCACGCCTGCGAGCAGGCCATCCAGACGATGGGCGGCTGGGGCTATGTCAAGGACTTCCCCGTTGAGAAGTGGCACCGCGACGCGAAGCTCTACACGATCTTCGAGGGCACCTCGGAGATCCAGCGCCTGGTCATCGGCCGCGCGCTGCGGGCGCAGGCGAATACGAAGCCGCTGAACCAGCGGATGGACGGGCCGGGCTAGCGCACGCCGAGCAGCGCCGCCTCGATGTCGCGGAGCCGGTCGACGTCACCGCGCATCCCGGCCGCGGCGTCGTTGAACAGGAAGGCCTCGGCAAGCTTCACGATCGCGTAGGCGAGCGTGGCGACCTCGACCGGCGGGTCGTAGTGGCCAGCGGTCACCTCGCTGTCGATCAGGTCAGAGATGCGGGCCACCATGTGCGGCTGCAGGAACGCGGAACCCGACGTGATGACGCGCAGGGCGGCGTCGCGCTCGTTCTCGACGAAGGTGCGCAGCGCCGGGGCGTCGGCGAGCGCGCGGTTCAAAAGGTCGAACGTCTCGAGGAGCGCACGTCCGCCACGACCGCGTGCGCCCGCGCGCGCCGCGTCGATGACGGGATCGGTCGCGCGCGCCAGCACCTCGCCGAGGAGCACGTCGCGGGAACCGAACCAGCGGTAGATCGTTGTCCGCCCGAGCCCGAGCTCCGCGGCGATAGCTCGCACGTCGACCCTGTACCCCCGCAGGTACCGATCGAGCGCGGCGTCGACCACGTCGTCGCGGGTAGCGGCCGCGCGCCGGCCGGCCCGCCCGGGTCTGGCGGTGGTCGTCATGGAGCGAGCATAAACAAACGGTACATATGCTAGGTTTGTTCCCAATCGCCGGCGAGGGGAGTGGGGATGACACGGGGTCTTTCGAGGCGAGGCGCGAACCGCCGCGGCGCCCTCATCTGGGGCGTGCTGCTTGCGCTCGTCGCCGCCCTGCTCGCACCGGGGTACGCCGGTGCTCAGAAGTTCGACCAGAACGGCGTGATCTTCGTCCACGGCATCCAGGGCACAGGCGCGCAGTTCGAGTCGCAGGCGATGCGCCTCACGAGCAATGGCTACCCGGCCGACTGGATCGACGAGGTCGACTACAACTCGTCGCGCGCCACCGGCGACCCGAGCGAGGTCGAGCAGCAGATCGACCGGGCGATCGCGGCCATGCAGGAGCACACCGGGCGGCCGAAGGTCGACGTCGTCGGGCACTCGCTCGGCACGATCGTCATGGAGCGCTACCTCACCGACGCTCAGCGAGGCGAGGAACGCCGGGCGAAGATCGGCCGCTACGTGAACGTCGACGGGCAGGCGTCGAACCCGGGCGTGCCGACGCTCGCGATCTGGGCGGGCCGCGGCGCCGCCGGCCGCAACATGCCGGGCGCGCAGAACGCGACGATCCCGAATCAGACCCACGTCGAGGTCTGCACGTCGAAGGAGGCGTTCGCCGAGATCTACAAGTTCCTCACCGGCAAGCCGCCTGCGCACGCGGACATAGTCCCGCAGACCGGATCGATCATGGTCGGGGGCAAGACCGTCGACTTCCCCGCCAACACCGGCCAGGCGGGCGCGAACACGGAGATCTGGGAGATCGACGCAAACGGCAAGCGGGTCGGCTCGAAGCCGCTCCACTCCCTCCCGATCACCGACGGGTCGGTCGGCGGCGGCGCGTGGGGGCCGGTGGCGGTCGAGGCTGGCCGCCGTTACGAGTTCGTGGTCACCCCCAACCGTCCCGGCGGCCTGTCGCTGCACGTCTACCGCGAGCCGTTCGTCAGGAGCGACCACACGGTGCGCCTGCTCGTCTCGACCGCGCTGGGGCCGCACGTCGCCTACAAGCCGGGCGCCCTCACCGCGTCGAACATCAGGTACAAGGAGCTCTGGGGCGACCAGCCCGGGCAGAACGACCAGCTCCTGATCGACGGCCTGAACCTCTGCACGCCGGAGCTGTGCCCGATCAGCAAGCAGGTCAACGCGTACCTGACCTTCGACGGCAACCGCAACGGGCGGACCGACATGACGCGTGACCCGGTGGTCGGCGCCTTGCCGTTCATTCAGGCGGCGGACGTCTTCGTGGCGGCCAATGCGGCGCACGACGGCACCGTCGCGTTCGAGCTGCGCTCGCGCGGCGGCGGCCCGCCGCGCACGGTGAAGACCCCGAACTGGGAGTCGACCGTGGGCACGGTGCAGGTCCAGTGGCACGACTTCGAGCCGCACCTGCTCGAGCGTGCGGCCGCGCCGTGCACGCTCGCGAAGAAGCTGCGCTTCCCGATCGAGCCGCGCGGCGGGCGGGCGACACGCGTAAGCGTCTACGTCGACGGCGAGCGCGTGAAGGCGCTGCGCGGCCAGAACATCCGGTCGGTGGCGATCGACCGGCCGGCACGATCGCAGTTCACGGTCAAGGTCATCACCCGGACGACGCGCGGGCTGACGACCACGAGCACGCGACGCTACGACGGCTGCAAGAAGACGCGGCCGCGGACGCGAACTGTGCGCTCATAGCCGTTGATCAGGTCGAATTCGCGCGGTCGGCTCGCGCGCGATGCCCGTTCGATCTGGGCCTCCATCGCAAGTGTGAACTGAGCGACCACGCGCTTCGCCCGACGCGGGAGCTCAATCCGCCGCCCGAGTTTGCGGTCATGCGTCCCAACCAGTACGGCGACCCGAACACCGACGAGCTGATCTCCGTGCTGGCCGGGGTGCCGACGGTTACCTGGCCCCGCTGACGGCCGAGCTGGCCGATCCGCCGCAGCCGCCGCACCTCGAGGACGTCGCGCCGTGGAGGGCGAAGCCGATCCTCGTGCGGGAAATCGGCGGCGCCGCGGAGAGTCCAGGCACCGCGTGTGAGTGGCAGTCAGCGCAGATGCCGATGCAGATCCTCGATCGCCTGGCGAACCGCAGAGTTCGAGTAGTGTCTCCTTAGGGGCACTGGCAAGCCCGGCCATTGCGGGGCTTTGCGTTGGTGAAGCAGCTGGGGTGGCGCGCGCGGAACCCCACGTGGGCACCGGTGAAGCGATCGCCGGGGGCCGCCCGCCTCAGGCGCGCGGCGCCGTCGCCAGACCGCCGTCGACGACGAAGGACTGGCCCGTGATGTACGACGCCTCGTCCGAGATCAGGAAGAGCGCGGTGAGGGCGACCTCCCATGCCGTGCCCTGTCGCTTGAGGGGAATCCTCACCTCCCCGCGCGCGGGGAACATGTTGGTCGCGTGGCGGCCGAGCGGGGTGTCGATCAGGCCGGGCTCGAGCAGGTTCACGCGAACGCCGCTGGCGGCGGCGGCCTCGATCGCGGCCGAGCGGGTCAGCGACTGGAGCGCCGCCTTGGTCGCGCCGTAGGCCGGGATCGGCGTGAACTGCGACGCCGCGATCGAGCCCATCAGCAGCACGGCTCCACCCCGCTCCAGCACCGGCAGCGCGTACTTGAGCCCGAGGAAGTGGGAGCGCAGGTTGACCCGGACGACGCGGTCCCAGTCCTCGATGTCGGTGCCCTGCACGCCAAAGCCCGCGCCGATGCCCACGTTCAGCACGACTCCGTCGAGGCCGCCGAGCGCCTGACTCGCTTCGGCGACCATCCGCCGGACGTCATCCTCGTCGGCCGCGTCGGCGACGATCGCGACCGTGTCCTCGCCGGCGCGCTCAGCCGTCGTCCGCGCCGCGTCCTCGTCGATGTCGGCCGCCGCTACCGCCGCGCCCTCGCGCGCGAACAGGACCGACATCGCGCGGCCGTTGCCGATCGGCGGGTCGTCGAGGCCCTGGTCGGCCTGCCCGGCCCCCACGATCAGTATCCGGCGTCCGTCGAGGCGGCCCCGCGCGGGGACCTCCC
>JALZEZ010000003.1:0-8788 GCA_030861775.1 Actinomycetota bacterium | reverse complement strand
CCCGTCATCGGCACTACACGACCGGGCCAGTATCGCCGAGGGTCACCTGGGCCCGCTGACGGCCGAGCTGGCCGATCCGCCGCGGGTCCTCGAGTCCATCAAGAGAAGGAGCTTCTTCGTCGTGCTCCAGCTGCGGATGGTCATGTTCTTGTACTCCGGCAACATGACGATCTTGGACAGCCGGCTGCTCGAAGCCCTGGAGGCGAGCCGCGCGAAGTAGATCACCCCCTGTCCGGCCCAGGCGCTGTCGACGCCCTCCTTCGTCTCGACCAGACTGAAGGCCCTCTTCATGGTCAGGGGCTCCCGCAGGAAGATCACATCGCACCTGTGCGACTCCGCGCCGAAGCCGCGGGGAGCCCCCTCGACGACGCCCGTGAGCTGTGCGTGGGTCAGGAGCACCACCTTCTGCTCCAAGCCGAAGCGCCGGCTCAACTCCGACTCGATCCGTGCGGCCAGCTCGTCGCGCTTCTGTCTCGGAGCCGAGAACAGCAGGTTCCCGCTCTGGATGTAGGTCGCGACGTCGGCGAACCCCATCTCCTCGACGGCGACCCGGAGGTCGGCCATCTTCACGAGGTTCTTGCCGCCGACGTTGATCCCGCGCAACAGGGCGAGGTACCGGACACCTGCTGCCGTCATTCGCTGCGCCGGCACGAGCCGGAGGCTAACGCGAGAGTTGGGGGGCTAGCCCCGCGAACGCCAGGCGAGCAGCCGGCGCCAGCCGCGGATCCGGCGGGGACGCGAGCGGCGTATTCGCCTCACCTGTATCGCGCTGGTTCGCGCGGCCACGTAGCCGGGGAGCAACGCCAGTGAGACGACCAGCAGGCTCATCGCAAGTACGACGAGCGCCTGCCAGCGGCGGGCGTAGGGTTGCGCACCGTTCATCGAGGGCTTCGTTCCGAGTTGGATGACACGCTCGAGGCTGTCATCGCGGACGCGCCCGATCATCGGCGCGCAACCCTCAACCGGCACCCTTAAAGTGGGCCCGGCTAGCGCGTTTCGCGTGGGTCAGGCGCGCGCATCGACGGCGAGATTGCCGCCTTTTGCCCAGTCTCATGGCCGAAATCGGCGATGAAGACCTGTGGCGGCTCCCCGGACGCTGACCTAGCTCCGAGCCCCCTGCTCTGCCGCGTTTCGCGACTCCGCCGCCAGGTCGTTCAAGTCATGGCCGCACATCGCGCAGCGATCCGCACCCTCCGGCACACGCTCGTTGCAGTTCGGGCAACGCAGCGGCTCTTCGTCCGCCTGCGGCTTCCGCTTGAAGAGGCCCATCTCACCGCCTTCCGTTTCGCTTCGGGAGGCAGCGACGCTATGGATTCGCGCGCCGGCGACCAATGGGGTCCTCACCCCATCCGGAGCGGCCAAAGAGCGCGCCGTCAGGGTTCCACGAGGCCGCGGCGGATCGCGTAGCGCGTGAGCTGCACGCGGTCGTTCATCCCGAGCTTCTCGAGGACGTTCGCGCGGTGGCGGTCGACGGTCTTCTCGCTGATGAAGAGGGTCTCGGCGATCTGCTTGCTCGTGAAGCCCTCCGCGACCAGCTTCACGATCTCCGACTCGCGGGGAGACAGCGGGTCGTCCGGCAGCGCTTCGCCGTCCCGAGCGCGTTCCAGGTGGTCGCGGATCAAGGCGCTTACGGCCGCTGGGTAGACGAACGGCTCGCCGCGCATGGTCGCGCGGCACGCCTCGACGAGGTCGGTGTCAGCGGCGGCCTTGAGCACGTAACCCGACGCTCCAGCGCGCAGCGCCTCGAAGAAGTACCGCTCGTTGTCGTGCATCGAGAGGATGAGGATCCGCAGGTCGTCCCTGTGGAGCGCCAGCTCGCGCGCGGCCTGGATTCCGGTCAGCCGCGGCATCGTGACGTCGAGCACTGCAAGGTGGACGTCCGCCGTCTTGCCGAGTTCGACCGCCTCCGCCCCGTCGGCGGCCTCGACCACCACCTCGAGGTCGGGTTCGGCGTCGAGGACCATCTTCAATCCCTTGCGGACCACGTCGTGGTCGTCCGCGAGCAGGATGCGGGTCTTCAACGGAGTCATGCGCGCGCGGCCTCCTCGGGAGGCCCGGAGAGCGGGACCGTCAAGCGCACCTCCGTCCCTCCGACCGCACGGCGCAGCACGTCGAGGTCGCCACCGACCATCAGCGCCCGCTCACGCATCCCCTTGATCCCGTTCTCGGGCTTCCGGCCGTCGATGCCCCGGCCGTCGTCCATCACGCACACCTCGAGCATGCCCCCGTTCTCGGTGATCCACAGATCCGCGTGCGTCGCCTCCGCGTGGCGAACGACGTTCGTCAGTGCCTCCTGACAGACGCGATAGACCACCAGCTCGGTGTCGGGGTGGAGCGGCGGCAGCTCGCCCGAGTGATGTACGACCGCGAGGCCGCTGTAAGCGGCCGTCCGATCCGCCAATGCGCCGAGCGCATTCGCCAGCCCCAGCTCGTCAAGCGTCTCCGGGCGCAGCCGGCGCGCGATCTCGCGCACGTCGTTCGTCGTCGCAGCCGTGATCTCGTGAGCCTCAGCCAGCAGGTCCGCGCGCTGCTCGGGCGGCGCCTTCACCGCGCGGGAGAGCAGCAGCTTGAGCGCGGTGAGCGACTGCCCGACCTCGTCGTGCAGCTCCTGGGCGACGCGGAGGCGCTCGCTCTCCTGCGCGCGGGCCGCGCGCCGCCAACTGCTCGTGCGCTCCGCCTCGAGGCGGTCAAGCATCTCGTTGAACGCGCGCGTCAGCTCCACGACCTCGACGTCGTCTCCGTAGACCGGGACGCGTTCGCCCGTATTCAGGTACTCGACGCTAGCCATCACCTCCCGCAGTCGCCGCAGCGGCGCAAACGCGCGCCGCAGCAGGACCAGGTTGGCGACGACGAGCGCGACGACCCCACCGACGATGATCGCGCCCTCGTGCAGGGCCACCGGAGAGCTGACGGTCGCCGGCGACGCGATCAGCACGATGGCCGCGACGACGAGCACCGCGGCGTTCGTGAGCAAGACGCGCGTGTAGAGCGAGAGGGCCGTATGGCAAACGGTAGGCGCCGATGCCAGCGGCGGAATGCGGTCGGCACCCCATTCGATCGCTGCCTCGACACCCACGCCGGGCTGACACGGTGGGGAACGGATCCGACTCCCGATGCATGGCTGGCCCCATCGACGCGCGGGCCCGCGGATGGGACGGTGGCCCGAGGAGGCAACTCGACCGAGGAGGTCCATGGGTGTCATCAGCTGGATCCTGCTGGGGGCGATCCTCGGCTTGCTGGGAAACCGGATCGTCCCCGAGCGGTTCCCGGGGGGCGCGCGCGGGACCGCCGCGACCGGCGCGGCCGGCGCTTTCCTCGCGGGCGCCTTCTTCTCGCTGCTCGCCAGCGGGGGCAGCGCCGCTCTCGAGCCCGCCAGCCTGCCGGTAGCGCTTGCCGGGGGTGCGGGCCTGCTGGCGCTCGTCCGCAAGGCCGATCACGCCGAGCCGCGGCCGGCCGGATCCGGCGCGAACAGCCGGCTGCGCAAGCCGTGATCCGGACGCTCGTGGTCGACAACCACCCGGCCGTGCGGTACGGCTTGCTCGCGGCGCTTCGTGGTGAGCCGGGGCTTGTTCCAGTCGCCGCCGCGGCGGGAATGCGCGAGGCCCTGACCGAGGCACGACGCAACGACCTCGATGTCGCACTCGTCGACTACCACCTCTGGGACGGCGACGGGCTCCAGCTCTGCCACCGGCTCAAGGCGCTGGCCTCGGCTCCGCGCGTCCTCATCTATACGGCGTTCGACGCGCCCGACCTCGAGGTGGCCGCCGCCGTCGCGGGGGCCGACGGCATCCTCGACAAGGGAGCCCCGCTCGAAGAGCTGTTCGAGGCGGTACGGAGCGTCGCGCGTGGCGGGAGCGTCTACAGCGCGCTTCGCCCGAGCGCGATCGAGCAGGTCGTGCCGCGCGTGGAGACCGAGGATCTGCCGATCTTCGGCATGAGGCTCGACGGCGCACCGCTGAGCGAGATCGCGGAGATCCTGAACGTGGACGAAGCGGCCGTTTCCGGGCGGCTGCTGGCGATGCTGGCGCGCCTGGCTCGCTAGGGCCCGCTCATCGATACGCGCACGAGCGCGGCTGGTTTGGGGTCCACGACCCATCGTCATCGCAGCCGTCCGTCGCGATCCTCGACGACATGACCGCCGCCAGTGCGTCCAACCGAGCCGCCGCGGTGATATGCGGCGTCGACGGCTCCGACGAGTCCCTGTCGGCGGCGCTGATCGGCGCTGTGCTCGCGGGAGCGTTCCGGATCGACGCCGTGGCCGTGCACGCGTACACCGAGCCGACGACCCCTCACGGCAGCCAGGCGGAACGCGAGCGCGGACGACACGCATCCCGCTCACGTGCCCTCACGACGCTCGCCGAGTGCGCGCTGAAGCACGGCCTGGACTTCGAACTCGAAGCGCGGCCGGGCGAGCCCGCCGCCGTCATCGAGGCGGTCGCGGCCGAGCGGGCCGCCCCGCTCGTCGCCGTCGGATCGCGAGGGCGGGGTCCGTTCGGCGCGGCGGTCTTCGGAAGCGTTTCGGCCTCCCTGATCGGGTCCGGCCGTCAGCCGGTCCTCGTGGTGCCGCCAAGCGCAGCCGCGCTACGCACCCTCGCGGGGTCGGCCGTCGCATGCGTCTTCGACGGCGCGCCTGAATCGCGCGCGGCCACGGCATTCGCGGCCAGACTGTCCGACCGGCTCGGAGCCCGACTGGTGATCCTGCACGCTCGCGCGTACGTGCCTGCCGCCGCAGGGGCGCTGGGCGGAGTCCCGATCGCCGACCCGGAACTCGACAGCGGGCGCGAGGCGATCGAGCGCGTCGTGGACCGGATCGTCCATGGCGCCGCCGTCGATCACGTGGAGGCGGCCGGCGTTGCCGCACCGGCGCTCGCGGAGGCGGCGAAGTCCGAGGACGCGTCGCTGATCGTCGTCGGCGACAGCGGCCACGGGAACGCCGTGGCCGCGCTGCTGGGACCACCGTCGCGACGCCTCGCGGCGGTGGGGCCGCTCCCGGTCGTCGCGGTCCCGCCGCCGGATGAGCCGGTCTGACGCGCACCGCCCCTCGCCGTGACCGCGGCGTAGCGCGGCGCTCGTACCGTCTCTAGATGGCCTCGCTCGACGTCACCGCGCCCGCCTGGGCCGCGACTCTCGCGCTGATCGGCGCGCTGTTCGCGATCGACCTTCTGCTGTCGGGCAGGCGGCCGCACGCGGTCGAGTTCAGGGAGGCGGCCGCGTGGTCGCTCTTCTACGTCGGCGTCGCCGTCGGCTTCGGCGTCGTGTTCGCCGCCCTGGCCGGCTGGGACCGTGGCGCGGAGTACTTCGCCGGCTACATCGTCGAGAAGAGCCTGTCCGTCGACAACCTCTTCGTCTTCGTGGTGATCATGACGACGTTCGCGGTTCCCCGCGAGCACCAGCAGCGCGTGCTGACGTTCGGGATCCTCGGCGCGCTCGCGCTGCGCGCGGTGTTCATCGCGATCGGCGCCGCCCTCCTCGCCGCGTTCAGCTTCATGTTCCTCCTGTTCGGCCTGCTGCTGATCGTCACCGCGGTCCAGCTCTTCCGCCACCGCGACGACGACCCGGCGATCGAGGACAACGCCATCGTCGCCTTCGCGCGGCGGCGGCTGCCGTTCACCGACGCGTACGAGAGCGGCAGGCTGTGGATACGCGAGCGCGGGCGGCGGGTGTTCACGCCGCTGTTCCTCGTGCTGCTATCGATCGCGACGGTCGACGTCGTGTTCGCGCTCGACTCGATCCCGGCGATCTTCGGCATCACCGACGAGCCGTACATCGTCTTCGCCGCCAACGCGTTCGCGCTCCTGGGCCTGCGCGCGCTCTTCTTCCTGGTCACCGGGCTGCTCGACCGGCTCGTCTACCTCTCCACCGGCCTCGCCGCGATCCTCCTGTTCATCGGAGCGAAGCTCGTCCTCCACTACGCGCACGAGCAGGAGAAGTCGATTCCCGAGATCTCGATCGGGCTGTCGCTGTCGGTGATCGTCGCGATCCTGAGCGTGGCGACGGTCGCGAGCCTGATCAAGGTCCGCCGCGACCCCGCCGCGCGCGCACACGCGGGCTCGCTCCGCGGTCACGCGCCCACCGTCGAGGAGAGGGCCTGAGCGTGGCCGACGCCGCCGGTCCCGCGGCCAGCGCGCGCGAGCGCGCCGTCAACGGGGCCGCCGGGTTCGTCGAGTTCCTGCGGCAGGAGACGACCGGCGGGAAGCTGCTGCTGGCGGCCACAGCGATCGCCCTGCTGTGGGCGAACGTGGCCGAGGACTCCTACGTCTCGTTCTGGACCACGGAGACCAAGCTCGGCCCGGGCTGGCTCCACCTCGATCTGAAGCTCGCCGACTGGGCCGCCGACGGGCTGCTCGCGATCTTCTTCTTCGTCGCCGGCCTCGAGCTGAAGCGCGAGCTCACCGTCGGCGAGCTCTCCGACCGCCGCGCCGCCGCGCTGCCCGTGCTCGCGGCCGTCGGAGGGATGGTCGTGCCGGCGCTCGTTGCGCTCGCGGTCTCCGGCGGCGCGGCCACCGAGGGCGGCGCCTGGGCCATCCCGGTCGCGACCGACATCGCCTTCGCGCTCGGGGTCTTGGCGATCGCGGGCGCCGTCTTGCCGTCCGGGGTCCGGGTGCTGCTCCTGTCGATCGCCGTCATCGACGACCTGCTCGCCATCACGCTCATCGCGCTGCTGTTCACGCACGACCTGGCGTTGGGGTGGGTCGCGGCCGCGGCGGCGCTGAGCTGCCTCTACTGGCTCGCGTTCCGGGTGCGCGCCGATCGCGCCGCGGTCCTGCTCGCGCTCGCGATCGCGGTGTGGATCTGCATCCACGCGAGCGGGGTCCATGCCACCGTGGCGGGCATCGTGCTCGCCCTGCTCACGCCGGTACGGCCGCGGGCCGGACAGGAGCGTTCACGTGGCGAGCACCTCGAACATCGGCTGCATCCGGTGTCCGCGGGCGTCGCGGTCCCGGTGTTCGCGCTCGCGGCGGCCGGGATCTCGGTGGCGGCCGTCGGCGATGCGGTGTCCGACTCGATCGCGATCGGAGTCTTCGCCGGGCTCCTGGTCGGGAAGGTCGTCGGCATCTACGGCGGCGCGCGGCTGGCGGTCTGCCTGCGGCTGGGAACGCTGCCCGAGCGCGTCGGCTTCGGCGACGTCGTGCCGCTGGCCATGCTAGGCGCGATCGGCTATACGGTCAGCCTGCTGATCGCGCGCCTGGCTCTCGGTGACCCGGCGGCGGCGGAGCGCAGTGCCGCGAGCGTGCTGCTGGCTTCGGTGCTGGCATCGCTCGCGGCGGTCGTGCTGCTCAGACGGCGGTCCCGGGCCGGGTAGGCCGTGGCAACGCATTGGGCGCACTCTCGTCGTCGTTGTGTTTCCGGCCTCTAAGCAGAGCAGAGAGGGCCAGGCCCTTTCCGGAGAACAGGTTTCTCAAGGCACTGCCTTTAGCGCCGAGAGCGGGCACCTTCGAGTGGCAACGCGTTGGCAGCATCCACGGCGTTCCCGATCGAGACCGCAACTGTGGCCGTCAACCGCTTGACGACCGCGCGCTCATGAGCGGAGCCAGACTACCCCGGCGGCTGCGATCCATATCCTAGGTTCGGCGCCTGAACCGCACGTGTGGTCTCGGGCTCTTCCAGCGCCGCGCGCTGCGGGGTCGACGCGGCGTCGCTCGACGCACGAACCTCTCGGTAGAGCGCGGCGATCCGCTCGACCATTCGGGCGTGGCTGAACTCCACTTCGGCGTGAGCGCGCGCCGCTCTGCGGACCCTCTGCACGAGCGGGTCGTCCGTGAGCGCGGCAACCGTCGCGGTCGCGAGCGACTCGGCGTCGCATGGGGGGACCAGGAACCCTGTCCTGCGGTCCTCGATCTGTTCCGGGATGCCGCCCACCGCGGATGCGACGACGGGAATCTCCGCGAGCATCGCCTCGACGATCGTGAGCGGCGTGCCCTCGCTGATCGAGGGGAGCGCCAGGACGTCGAACCCCGCGATCAGCTCCCGGGCGTCGTCGCGCCCACCCTCGAACCGGATTCGGTCGGCGATCCCGGTGCGCGCGGCATGCGCCTCGAGTTCGTCGCGCAAGGGACCCTCGCCAACGATCACGAAGCGCACGTCAGGGACGAGGGCCGCGATCCGCGGCGCCGCGTCGAGCAGAAAGGTGAGCCCCTTCTCCGGGTGGAGCCGGGCGATCGCGCCAACGGTGGGACCGTTCCGTGCCACGGACGCGGCCGGCATCGGCCTGACCGAGTTGCGCACGATCCGCACCCTCTCCGCCGGAACGCCGTAGCGGGTGAGGAGCACGTCGCGGATGGCGTTCGACACGGCGATTACCGCCGCGGCCCTTCGGTAGACGAAGCGGCTGGTCAGCCGTGCGCGCGCCGAGCGCCAGGGGGCTTCGGTCTGCTCGGTGACGACCAAGGGGATCCCGGTCACGAATGTCGCGAACGCGGCCGCGACGCCGCTGGCGTAGAGATGCGCGTGGACGACGTCAGGACGTTCGCGCCGCACCAGGCGCCGGAGCTCGTGCGCGTAACGCAAGCTCGTCCTGCGCTTCACGCACGATGGCGCGAGCACGTGGAGCCGGATGCGGCGGGCGCGCAGCTCCTCCGCGAGCGGCCCGGCCGCCGAGCAGGCGACGCCGACGTCGTTGCCGCGATCGCGCAGCGCCGTCGCGAGGTCGACCACGTGGCGCTCGGCGCCGCCGAGCTGGAGCGAGTCGATGGCGAGGAGGACCCGTGCCAAAGCTAGGCCGCCTTGCGCAGGATGGCCGGCAGGCCTTTGCGGAGAAGGCGGCGCGGCGCGGCGTCCACGAGCCGCC
>JALZEZ010000038.1 GCA_030861775.1 Actinomycetota bacterium | reverse complement strand
GCTCGGACGCTGACGACAGCTCGGCCGCGGACGGGGTCGCGGGTGCGGCGAGCGCGGGCGGGGGCGGCACGGACCTGCCGTTCACCGGGCTGTCGGTCGCGTCACTACTGGCAGCGGCGGCGGCACTCCTCGGAGGCGGCGCGCTGCTGCGGCGCGCGTTCGTCTCCGGTTAGGCCAGGAACGGCAGCGCGAAGATCCCGAAGCCGACGGCGGCGGGAGCCATGAAGCGACTGTCCTCGCGGGCCATCCAGACCGCCCAGAGCCCCGCGCACAGCGCGAAGATCGGGATGATCAGGCCGAGCAGGACGCAGACCCAGCAGGCGACCGTCGAGGTGCCGGTCGTGTTGGCGGCGACCTTCGCCTCCGCCACCTGCCGCCAGTAGTCGTCCGGGATCGACGCGGGCGGCGGGACGTACTGCGACGCCTCGGGCGCGGCCGCCTCGTGTCGTTCGGGATGCATGAAGGTGGTTGTCGGCCGCAGGTGAGGAACGCTTGAGCGCCAACGCGCCACGAGTTTCGCCAGACTGAACCGGCAGGGGCTCGGCCGCGGCGGCGGGCAGCTTGGGCTAGCGGCCGAGCGTGCGCACGAACTCGCGAGCCCGGACGCGCACGTCACCGAGGAGCTCGCGCACCTCGGCCAGCCCCGCGCGGAGCTCGGCATCGCCGACCTCGACCGGCATCATCGAGTCCTGGAGCTCCACGAGCACGGCATCGGCCTCCGCGGCCGAGTCGACGGCGCTGTCGACGAACCCCCTGATGCCCGTCGATGGGAGACCGGGAGCAGAGGGAGCGAACGTCCGGGCCTCGAGGCCCTGCCGCTGCGCGAAGCCGGCGTGGGTCCGCTTCGCACGCCCGTACGCCGCCTGGACCGGCCGGAACAGCTCCTCCTCGAGCCTGTCGGCGGGGCCGGTGCTGAGCTGCTCGTAGGCCTCGCCAAGGGCCGCGAGCGCAGCGGCGATCTCGTCGATCGCATCGCCGAGAGTGTCGAGCAGCTCCTGCCGGGCCTTGGCGGCGTTGTAGCTCACCAACCGAGACTAGCCGCCGCCGGGTTCCGCGCTCGGCTCGCCGCCCAGGCGCTGGACGGTCGTGAGCGCGGGCTCGAAGCGGTCGCCGTCGCGCTCCAGCCTCCGCAGCACGGCCTCGGGCCCGAACGACGGCGGCGGGCCTTCCTCGAGCTCCTCCCACGCGAGCGGCGCGGAGACCGACGGCCGATCCGTCGCGCGCAGCGAGTAGGGCGCGACGGTCGAGCGGCGTTCGCTGTTCTGGGCCCAGTCGACCAGCACGGTGCCGGCCCGGTCCCGGCGGCGCGACGCCCCGGCCACGACGGACGAATCGTCCGCGGCGAGCCGCTCGGCGACCGACCGGGCGAAGGCGCGAGTCCGCTCGTACGTGTGTGGCGAGTTGAGCGGCACGACGACGTGGATGCCGGCCGAGCCCGACGTCTTCGGCACCGCGGTCAGCCCTCGATCGGCGAGGACATCGCGCAGCCGCAGGGCCACCCGCGCGCAGTCCGCCATCCCGGCGGGCTCCTCCGGGTCGAGGTCGAACATCGCCGCCGCCGGCTCCGAGGGGCTGCTCGCGCGCGCGAGGAACGGGTGGAGCTCGATCGAGCCCAGGTTGGCGACCCAGAGGAGCGACGGCAGGTCGTCGACGACGCAGTAGTGGCGCAGCTCGCCGGTGCGCAGGCGAATCGGCGCGGTCGCCACCCAGTCGGGTCGCCCGCGGCACTCCGTCTGAGCGAAGCCGGGGCCGTCGACACCGTCGGGAAAGCGCCCGAGGGTCAGGGCCCGGCCGGCGATGTGCGGCAGGAGGGCGGGCGCGACCCGCTCGTAGTAGTCGACCATGTCGCCCTTGGTGAAGCCGGTCGCCGGCCAGAGCACGCGGTCGAGGCTGGTCAGGGACACCTCGCGGCCCTCGACCCGGCGCGTGATCCCCGGCCGCACGGCTACCGAAGCTGGTCGAACGTGCACGACCCCGGTTCGCGGTCCGGACGCCAGCGCCGGAAGCGCGCGGGATGCCGGAGACGGCCGCTGTCGATGTGCTCGTATGCGACCTCGGCCACGCGTGACGGCTCCACCGGGACCCAGTCGAGCTCCATCTCGTCCGGTGCCCACCGTGCGGCGGCGCCCTTGAGACGGCCCATCGCGCTCCCCTCGGTGAGAAAGCCGTGCTCCCAGGGATGGCCCTCCAGCGGCACGACGAGTGGGCGCAGCTCGTCGAGCAGCTCGCCGCGAAGGCGCTCGCTGAACGAGCTGGCGAGGCCCACGTGGCGGAGCTCTCCGCTCTCGTCGTGCAGGCCGAGCAGCAGCGAGCTCGGCAGCGGCCGGTCCACCAGCAGCCGGAAACCGGCGACGACGCAGTCGAGCGTCCGCTCGAGCTTCACCTTCAGCATCGCGCGCGCGCCCGGCAGGTAGGGAAGATCGCGCGGTTTCGCCATCACGCCGTCGACGCCGCCCCCCTCGAACGGGCGCAGCCACCCCTCGGCGGTGCCGGGATCGGCGGTGATCTCCGTGGTTCGCAGCTCCGGCGGCCCCCCGTCGAGGAGCGCTTCGAGACGCGCGCGGCGCTCCTCGAATGGGCGCTCGCGCAGGTCCGCGTCCCCGACCGCCAGGAGATCGAAGGCCATCAGCACGGCCGGCGTGGCGGCGCTCAGCTGCGCGACGCGGGAGGCTGCCGGGTGCAGGCGGGCCATGAGCGAAGTGAAGTCGTACCCGTCGCCATGGGGGACGAGCAGCTCGCCGTCGAGCACGAAGCGCTCCGCGCGAAGACCTCTCAGTGCCGCAACCAGCTCAGGGAAGTAGCGCGCGAGCTCGCGGTCGTTGCGACTGCGCAGGTCGACCTCGTCGCGGTCCCGGAATACCAGGCAGCGGAAACCGTCCCACTTCGGCTCGTACAGGACGCCGTCGCGCGGCAGCTCGCGGACGAGCCGCCCGAGCATCGGGGTGACCGGCGGCTTTAGGGCCAGTCCCTGCGGACCCGGTGATAGCTGTCTTCGACCGGATACGTCTGGACCTCGGCGGTGTGGTCGGCGAAGAGGCAGGCCTTGTCGGCGTGGTCGCGAGCGGCGCACTGACGCCCCTGCTCCTCGTCTCGGGGGCGAGTGGTCCGCTGCCCGGCCTGGACCACGGTGCCGGAGTCGCTGCCCCCGCCCGTGTTGAACCAGCCGAAGTACTTCCGCTGGAACTTCAGCGCACGTCCGTTGGCGCTGCCGATCGCGAAGACCTTGTACTTGGCCTCGCTCACGAGGTCGTCCCGGTATGCGTCCGGTAGGTTCGACTTCCAGCCACCCGACCAGCGGTCCGACCAGATCGAGTCGCCCTCCAGTGGGTACGCCGCGAGCTGGAAGCCGAGGTCGTGCGGATCGTCGCCCTGGTACCAGCCCAGCGTTCCGGGCTGAGTCCACGCCAGACCCATGTAGCTGTTCTTGCGGATGTCGCCGACCACGTGCGTGCGGCCGTTCCAAGCACTCGGCATGTATCCGCTGGCCTCGGTCTCGCCCGGCTTCGCGTCAGGACCGGGATCGCCCACGTCGGCGTCCGCGGTCATGCTCCGGTCGGTCCCCGGAGCGTCGTCGGCCTCGAGCGGCACCTCCGGCGACAGCAGGTCGGCCGTCTTGATCGGGGTGGCGATGTCTCCGGTCTCCCTGACGAGACCGGCCACGTCCACGTCCGCGACGATCGCGGTCACGAACGGTGCCCGCCCCAGCAGGGCCGTCCTGTACTCCTCGACCTCGAACATCGTGGCTTCGGTCTCGGCGGCCTCCTCGGCGGTCTCGTCGCGGAGGTCGACCTTGAGCCCTCCGACGACGTCCTCGATTCCGCGGAGCTGCTCCTCGTAGAAGGCGTCGACCTGGAAGAGAATCGGCTCCTCCGGGAGGTCCGGGTTCTCGTAGGCGCCGGCGGTGATCGGCTTGCCGATCTCCTCGAACGTCCCTCGCAGGGACTTCGCATGCGTCAACCGCAGGGACTCCGTCAGCGACGCGAGGTACTCCGACGACACGGGGTGGTGGAAGCCGATCAGCACGGTCCGGCGGGCCAGGGGGTTCGCGGCGTTCTCGCGGACCCGCTCGAACGCGAACACCGCCGCCCGCGCCAGCCATCGCGCGACGCGATCGCGCCCGTAGTCGTAGCGCGGCATGTCGGGCAGGCGAGCGGCGACCGAGCCCGTCGCCTTGTTGACCTCGAGCCATTCCCGAACCGCGGTCTGCCACTGCTTGACGAAGTCGAAGCAGACCCGCACCTCGCCATCCTCCGACCTGCAGGTGGACGGGGTCCGCCACGAGGTCGGCAGTGCGGGCATCGGACCGCTGAGGGGCCCTCCCAGGGCCTCCTCGACCTGGCGCTCGACCGTGGCCTTCCACTCGGCGAGCTGGGACGCGTAGAGGCCCGGGCCCGGCGCGTGGATCGTCCACGAGTCGAAGTAGCGGTGCCCGGCCAGGTCGAATACCTCCACCGAGACCGTCTGGGGACCGTCGAGGGCGTCCAGCTTCGCGTCGAGCGAGAGCGGGCAGCTGTCCTCGCAAGTCTGACGGGCGAACCCGATCTGCTTCCCGCCCACCTTGACCTCGATGCTGGCGACGCCGGCGCGCCGGTCGCTGTCCGGCCCGTTCAGCACCCCGTCCGTGGCGTCGACGCGTATGTCGAGGGGGTGGCCCGCGGTGGCGACCCGGTCCCTGAGGTCCCAGAGCCCGCCGCTGATCTTGACGTCGGGCGGAAGCGTGTCGATCCTGATCGTGGCGTCACTGCTGCTCGTGCGTGACAGGACGTCCTCCGCGGTGGCACGCAGCGTCTGGATGCCCTCGGGAAGCTCAGCGCCGATCTCGCCGTCACCGGTCAGGTAGCTGAGCGTCTCCCATTCGGTGGAGCAGAGGTTCTCGGAGCGGGCGAAGCGCGAGCCGTCGCACTCCCACGTCTTCTCGACGCCCGGCCACACCGGCGCGGTGGGCGACGTCAGGGTCATGCGGCGAAGCCCCAGGCCGGTGTCGCGCGCGCTGAACTCCAGCTCGTGGCTCTCGGCCCAGCCGGTGGGGATCGGCCCGTGCACGACGCTCGGGGCGTTGCGGTCGCTGATCTTGACGAGCGCGCCGCCCATGTTGGCGACGCCGAAGGCCTCCCGGGGCCCATTCCCCAACGCCCAGTACTGGAACCGCAGCTCGTTCGGCGGGCTTCCGGCCTTCTCGCTGCAGTCCGGGTACGTGCCCTCCACGCACGTGCCGTAGTCGACGTCCCAGAACTCACGGCACTCGGTGAAGACCGGCGACTCGTAGCCCTCGACCCGCTCGGAGAAGATGCCCGCGGACACGCACATGGGCTCCCCGCCGGGCGGCTGGTGGCGGAGCAGGTTGAACTCGGCTGCGTAGACGTAGGCGTCCCCGGGAGCGGCAAAGCTGGCATGCGACGACAACGTGTGCGGGTACTCCCCGCCGGTCGTGAGGAGGTACGCCCCGGCGCCCCACTCGCCGTCGCGGCTCCACTCGAAGCCCTTGGGCGCGTCGAACTCCCAGAAGAGCCAGTCCATGTTCGGGTCGGTGCGCCAGTACTGGAAGCTCTCGATCAGCGGGTCGACCATGACCGGGTAGGCGAGGTCCGCGCGGCGGTGCGGGACGGCGAGCCGCAGACGGTTGCCCGCGACCTTCAGCCCGACGGGGACGCGCCTGTTGTCGGCGTCCCATGCGAGCGGCGGGTTCACGACGCCCAGCCGCTGTCCCCGGCGGACGATCTCCGCGCCCCGGCCGCGCTTCCGGAGCTTCGCACCGCGCGGCAGGTCGACGCGGAACGCATGCACCGTGGGGCTGTCGGCCGACCGGATCTGCGTGAACAGCTCGACGCCGGACGGCATCGCGGCCGCCAGGGTGTCGGTGTCGCGATCGGTGTTCGCGTACATGACCTTCCCCGAGCCCAGGCGTGCGACCTTCGCCTTCCGGGTCTTCGCGGGGCGCACGACCACGCGCGCGCCGCCGCCGAGGGTCATCGCGATGCCGTCCGCGATCCGGCCGGGGAAGCGGACCTCGACCGGGGCGCTCGCGGGCGCGAAGCCGGAGCCGTGCCGCCGCAGTGAGAGGTCGATCGGCGCGGGACGCCCGGAAGGCGTGCGTCCCGTCAGGGGATACGTGCTCTCCACGATCGAGCGGTGCCCGGCGCCGTCGGACACGCGAGCGGCGCCGGCGTGCAGGTAGCGCTCGACGAACTCACCGGGCCTCGGCTGGTAGCCCTTGAACGCCGGCTGCGAGGAGAACGCCGGGAACTGCTGGCGCGTGACGCGCAGCGCGCTGCTGGCGGACAGGTCCCGGTGGCGCGTGCGCGACCTGGCCCTTTCCTTCCTGGCCGCCGGGGTCAGGGCGGCGCGCTCGCGCCTCTCCCATTGGCGCGCACTGCCACGGGCGTCGGCCTGGATCGCGCGTTCCCTGAGCGCTCTGTCGGAGGGGCGATCGTCCGACGCCCGGTCGCCGAATGCCACGGCACCGGTGAGGGCCACGAAGCACAGCGTCACCAACCCGAGAAGCCACCGCGCGCCGCGGTGAAACTGCGGACGACGAGAGGGGCCAGCGCGGCCAGTGCGCACTGGACTACTAGAACACCTCCCGACCCAGAAAGCAACCCCCTCGTCAGGGGGGTGCCGCGGGCATCCGAATGCGGGCACGAGGAAGCCCCGCAAATGCAGGGCTTCCTCAGCCCGTCCGGCTGGACGACCGGACGAAAGTTAGGCACGATGCCGCTGCCGGAAATGCTTCGAACGACTCGTGCATCCACCGCCGGGGAGAGGGTGTCCGCCGGACGCTTCAGGTGGCGGGCGGCGTCGCTGGCCGCCGGAGCAGCACACGATGCGGAGGGTCCGCTCGCGCGGTCTGGCGAACGTCTCCAGCCGCCAGGCGGACGCCACCGACCTGCCCTACGCGGACGGGTCCTTCGACGCCGCCTGGTCTTCGGGGAGATAGTGAGCGACCCTCACTTCACCCCCTTGGCCTCACTCCGCGCGCGGGCCGAGGCCGCGGGCCTGGCGGCCGACGGCGTTCCGGGCTCCCGTTCGCCTACTTCGCGCGCTTCACCAAGCCCGGCTGACGACGCCCTGCGCGGCTCCGCACTCACGTGAGATGGCGAGCGACGGCCCCGGCCCGGCGCCTGAGCCGCACGCGAGCGATCGCGTCGAGGCCGTCGGTCGCGACGAGCTGGCGGCAGCGGAAGCGCTGCGGCTTGCCGCTGGGCGTCTTCGGGAGCGCGCCGCGGGGGAGGAAGACGCACTCGTCGAGCAGGACGCCGCCCTTGGAGGCCGCGATCGCGGCGGCGCGCTTGGCCAGCTCGTCGGTGGCCGCGTCCTCGTCCTTCAGCTCGAGCAGCATGACCAGGCGCCCGCGGCCGTCGTCGGCCACGTCCACGATCGTCGAGCAGCCGCCCCTGACGCGGTCGAGATCGTCGACCGCCATCTCGATGAGCCGCGCGTGGACGTTGCGGCCGGCGACGTTCAGGAGGTCGTCCGAGCGACCCACCACGTACAGGTCGCCGTCGCGCACGAATCCGAGGTCGCCGGTCGCGAACTCGCCGTCGCGGAAGCGCTCGGCGGTCAGCTCGGGGTCGCCGAGGTAGCCGCTCGCCAGGCTCGGGGATCGCACGTGGATCTCGGACAGCCGCTCGTCGTCGCCCATGCGAACCTCGGTCCCGTCCAGCGGCCGGCCGACCGAGACCACGGGCATCGCGCCGCCGTCCAGCTCCGGATCGACCTCGCGGATCTCGCCGTCCGCGAGCGCGTCGCCGTCCAGGTAGCGACAGGCCGGGAACGTCTCGGGCGGCTGCGCGCACACGGCCAGCGTGGCCTCCGCCAGCCCGTAGGCGGGCATGAACAGGCGCTCGTCCATCCCGTACGGCTCGAGCGCCGCGCCCGCCTTCCGGATGGCGCTCCACTCGATCCGCTCGGCCCCGATCACGCAGTGCCGCAGCATCAACCCCTGCGGGGATATGCGGCCGGTCCGCAGGGTGCGCGCCGCCACCGGCAGCGCCGACGGGGGGCCCGCGGTCAGCGTCGCGCCGAACGCCTCGCAGTCGCACATCCACGTGCGCGGGTCGAACATGAACCGCTCGGGGGACGACAGGACCAGGTTGCCGTCCAGGGCCCACGTGAACAGGAGGCACCCGAACGCCCCCATGTCGTGCGAGAGCGGCAGCCACGCCGCCACCGTCTCGCCACCGGGGAGGGCGTCGACCATGTTCGCGAGCATCTCCAGCTGCGCGCCGATCGCGCCGGCCGTCAGCATGCAGCCCTTCGGGGAGCTGGTGCTGCCCGACGAGTACTGGACGAACGCCAGCTCGTCCGGCTCGGGCGGCGCCGCGTCGATCGAGCGGTCGACCGGCAGCGACTCCCAGCTGCGCGTCTCGACCCGCCGGCCGAGCTCCTCCGGAAGGGAGTCGAGCAGCCGCGCGTCGGTCACCAGGAACGGCGCCCCGACGTGGGCGGTCAGCGCCGCGATCTGGGCGGTGTACTCGTCCATGCTCATCGCGCGGGCCGGGATCGGCAGCGACGCCACGGCCCCTCCGGCGAGCCACGTCCCCAGGAGGCCGCTGACCGCCTGGCGCGAGTTGGTGAGGATGGTCGCCACGCGCACGCCGGGCCCGACGCCCGCGTCGCGGAGCCCGGCCGCCGTCCTGTGCGCCTCGGCCACGACGTCGTCCCACGGGGTCGAGCGGACGGTCGGCCCGTCCCAGTCGTGCAGCGAGGCGCGCTTGCCCTCCGTCAGCACGTCGAAGAGGTGCACGCCGCGGCGATCAGCCTTCCGGCCCGACGGCCGTCAGCAGCATCATCGAGACGGTGAAGCGGCCGGACTCGGGGCAGAAGCAGAGCAGCTTCTCGCCCGGCTCGAGCTCTCCCTTGCGGTGCAGCTCCTCGACCATCACCCAGATCGACGCCGAGCCCATGTTGCCGACGGTGTGCAGGTTCGTGTACCAGCGGTCCTCGAGCGTCGGCACGCCCTCGCGCCCGAACGCCCGGCGCAGGTGCGGGAGCAGCGCGTCGCTCGAGTAGTGCATCGCGACGCGCGTGATCTCGTCCGGGTCGAAGTAGCCCTCGCGGATCAGCCGCGCCCACTCCTGGCCGCAGGTCTTGATGTAGCGCGGCAGGAGCCGCATGTTCTGGCGCAGGGACATCGCGCCGTCCTGGTTGGCCTCCTCGATCGTCGGATAGTCCTGCCACGACCGCGGCGGCCCGTTCCTGCCGTTCTGGCCGTTCGACCCGAGGTACATGCACGGCTCGGTCGTGTGGGCGAACGAGCGGTTCACGACCCACTCGATCCGGTAGCTGACCCCGCTCGTCGCCGGCCGGTCCTGGATCACCGCGGCGCCGGCCCCGTCCGAGAGCATGTAGCGCAGGAAGGCGACGTCGAACGGGAGCTTGCCGTCGGCGTCCAGTCCCTGCCCGTTGGCGTAGCGGCTCGACTTGAACTGCCGCGACGGCATCTCCGCGGCGCAGATCGCCGCGTTCTTGAACTCGCCGTCGCGGACCATCATGTAGGCCGGCTTCATGGCGATCATGCCGGAGGCGCAGAACCCGTAGGCGGAGACCAGCTCCACCGGCCGCTCCATCAGCTCGCCGTGCGTCATCGCCGCCAGCGACGGGCAGGCGAGGTCACCGGAGGTGCCGCCCACCGCGATCACCTCGATGTCGTCGAGCTCCAGCTCGCTGCGCTCGACCGCCTGGCGGATCGCGGCGGTAGTGAGGTCCACCTGCCGGTGGGTGGTGTTCTGCTCCTTGTCGATGGCGTAGTGCCGCTGCCTGATCCCGCTGTTCTTGATGACGAGGTCGCGGACCTCGGAGGACCCGACCGCGCCGACGTACTCCTCGATCTCCTCGGACGGGATCGGATCGTTGGGCAGGCAGGTGCCGAAGCTCGTGAAGTAGGCCGGCACGGCTATCCCTCCTTCGGCTGCGCCGCGCCGGTCGCGCCGGACCCGACCATCGCGACGATCAGGTCGAGCCCGTCGCCGACCGTGTGGATCGTCACGACGCTCTCGTCGTCGAGCATCAGGTCGAACTCCTCCTCGAGGGCCATGGCCAGCGCCGCGAGGTCCAGCGAGTCGAGCTCGAGGTCCTCGCGGAAGTTGCTCGTCTCCTGCACGGTGTCGGGCTCGACCTGGCGCAACTCGCTCGTGAAGCCCCGGATGACCTCCAGTGCGCGCTCGCGGACCGCCCGCGACTGGTCGGATGCCTGTGTCGTCGTCATGCGCCGGACGATCCCCGACCCCCGCCGCGCCCGAAAGCGCCGACCGCCGCTCGACCCCCCGATCGGGTGCCAACTTCCTCAGGTCTCCGGGGTTCTCCCCCCGCGCGGCTTGGTGACACCCGGCCGCCGGTGGGAGCGTCGCTGGCCCCGCGGCGGACGCGGGTCCCGCCACGACGACGAACGGAGGACCGGATGAGCGACACGATCTCCCAGCAGGCCGTCGAGGAGACCCTGCTCGACGCGCTGGCCGAGATGGGTCCCGAGCGCGACGAGATCAGCCGCGACAAGACCTTCGAGGAACTCGACATCGACTCGCTCGACCTGGTCGAGCTGCTCCAGATCGCCGAGGAGCGCTACGGCGTTCACCTGAACGCCGAGGAGGCGAAGGACGTTCGCACGGTGGGCGACGCCTTCGACCTCGTGATCGCGCGGATACCGCGCACGGCGGAGGCGTAGGCCCGGCGGTCGCGGGCGCGAGGCGAGCGTGAACCTCGAGGGCAAGCGGTTCCTCGTCACGGGCGTGGCGACGCGCCACAGCATCGCGTACGCGATCGCGCGGGAGGCGCAGCTGGCGGGGGCGGAGGTCCTGCTGACGAGCTTCGGGAGGGTCCGGCCGCTCACCGAACGGGCGGCCCGGAAGCTGCCGGAGCCGGTCGACGTGCTCGAGCTCGACCTGTCCACCCATGACGGCCTGCCCGAGCTGGCCGGCGCGATCGAGAGTCGCTGGGGCCGCGTCGACGGCGCCGTGCACGCGGTGGCATTCGCCCCGCCCGAGGCGCTCGGTGGCAACTTCCTGGAGACGAGCGCGGAGGACGCGGAGCTGGCGTTCCGGATCAGCGCGTTCTCGCTGAAGAGCCTCACGACGGCGCTCCTCCCGCTGTTCCCCGAGTCGGGGGGGTCGGTCGTGGGGCTCGACTTCGACGCGCGGTCGGCGGTCCCCAACTACGACTGGATGGGCGTCTCGAAGGCGGCGCTGGAGGCGGTGAACCGCTACCTGGCGCTCGAGCTCGGGCAGCGCGGCGTGCGAACGAACCTCATCGCCGCGGGGCCGATCCACTCGCTGGCGACCACGGGCGTCGCGGGCCTCCACGAGATGGAGACCGAGTGGCACAAGCGCTCGCCGCTGCGGTGGGACACGCACGACCCGACCCCGATCGCGCACGCCGCGCTGTTCCTGCTGTCGGACTGGGCCCGCGCGATCACCGGCGAGATCCTCCACGTCGACGGCGGCTTCCACGCGATCTCCATGCCGCGCCCGGCGGCCGAGGACGCCGTCCGCGACAGCGCGGGCGCGGCCGAAGCGGCGGTGTAGCGCGATGGCCGGCACGAACGGATTCGAGCGGCGGCGGGTGGCGGTCACCGGCCTGGGCGTGGTCGCGCCGGTCGGCATCGGCCTCGACGCCTTCTGGGAGAACCTCCTGGCCGGGCGCTCGGGGATCGAGCGCCTCGACTACCTGGTCGAGGACGACCGCCACCGGGTCGTCATCGGCGGCCAGGTCAGCGACTTCGAGCCGGGCGACTGGCTCTCGGAGAGCGACGTCACGCGCGTGGACCGCTTCGTCCAGCTCGGGATCGTGGCCGCCCGGATGGCGGTCGAGGACGCGGAGTTCGAGCCGGACGACCCGAGCCGCGTCGCGACCTCGTTCGGCACCGCCGTGGCCGGCATGGGCACGTTCTCGCGCGAGATACTGAGGCTCGCCGAGGGCGGTCCGAAGGTGGTCTCCCCGTACACGATGCCGGGCGGGATCCCGAACATGGTCGCGGGCTACGTGAGCGAGCGTTGCGGCTTCGGCGGACCGTCCCTGTGCCCGGCCAGCGCCTGCTCGTCATCCGCGCACGCGATCGGCTGGGGCTACCGCCTGATCCGCGACGGCTACGCCGACGCCTGCCTCGCGGGCGGGTCCGAGTCCCCGCTCGACAGCGTCTGCGTGGCCTCGATGGCGAACCTGCGCGCGCTCTCGACGCGCAACGACGACCCGCACGGCGCGTCACGCCCGTTCGACGCCGGCCGCGACGGCTTCATCCTGGCCGAGGGCGGCGCGGCGCTGATGCTCGAGCCGCTCGACCAGGCGCTGGCCCGGGGGGCGAAGGTGTACGCCGAGGTCTGCGGCTACGGCGAGGCGAGCGACGCCTTCCACGCGACGCGCCCGCATCCGGAGGGCGACGGCGCCGTCCGAGCCATCGAGGCTGCGCTCGCCGAGGCGGAGCTCGAGCCGAGCGCCGTCGACTACGTCAACGCACACGGGACGTCCACGCCGCTCTCCGACGCGATCGAGACCAAGGCGCTCCACCGCTCGCTCGGCGACACCGCGAAGCGCATCCCGATCAGCTCGACCAAGTCGATGACCGGCCACCTGATCGGCGCCGCGGGCGCCCTGGAGTCGGCGGCCACCGTCATGACCATCCGCGACGGCTGGATCCCGCCCACGATCAACTACGAGACGCCCGACCCGGAGTGCGACCTCGACTACGTCCCGAACGAGAAGCGGCAGGCCGACATCGACGTGGCGCTGTGCAACTCGATGGGATTCGGCGGCCACAACGTCGTGGTGGTGTTCCGCCGTGTCTGAGCCGCGCCGCCGGCCGGGATGACTCCGGCCCGTAACGGGAGCGCGCTCGTGACCGGAGCGTCGCGGGGGATCGGAGCCGCCATAGCCCGCGCGCTGGCGGCCGACGGATGGCCGGTGGGCGTGAACTGCCGCGGCGACACCGGCTCGGCGGACCGGGTGGTGGCGGACGTCGAGGCGGCGGGCGGGACGGCCCTGCGCGTGGCCGGCGACGTGACCGACGCGGAGACGGCGGAGTCGATCTTCGCCGCGCTCGAGGACCGCTACGACGGCCCCGTGCTCGTGCTGGTGAACAACGCCGGCGTGCGCTCCGACGGCCTCGCGCCGACGATCGACGACGACATGTGGACGCGCGTGCTCGACACGAACCTGACCGCCGCCTTCCGCCTCACCCGCCGCGCGCTCACCGGCATGATGCGCGCTCGCTTCGGCCGCGTCGTCAACATCGCGTCGGTGAGCGGCCGCCACGCCGCGCCCGGCCAGGCGAACTACGCCGCGGCCAAGGCCGGCCTGATCGCCATGACCAAGACCGTCGCCGCGGAGGTGGCCCGGCGGAACATCACGGTCAACGCCGTCTGCCCCGGCCTGGTGGAGACGGACATGATCGAGGACGTGCCCGAGGCGCTGTTCGCCCACATCCCCGCCGGACGACCCGGGACGGTGGACGAGATCGCCGCGTGCACGCGCTTCCTGGCCTCGGACGGCGCCGCGTACGTGAACGGGGCGACGCTCGTCGCCGACGGGGGCCTCACGGCACTGCTCGACCACGACAGGTGACGTGCGCAAGCGGATCGCGATAACCGGCATGGGCGCGGTGACCCCGCTCGGGCTCGGCGCCGATGCCCTGTTCGACGGGTCGCTGGCGGGGGTGTGCGCGGTCGGCGCCGACGGCTTCGGCCGCGCCGACGGCTTCGAGGCGTCCGACCACCTCACCAAGAAGGACGCCCGGCGCAGCGACCGTTACACGCAGTTCGCGCTCGTGGCGACGCTCGAGGCGATGACGCAGGCGGGCTGGACGGAGGGGCTGCCGACGGACAGCGACCGGATCGGCTCGCTGCTGGGCACCGGCTTCGGGGGCGTCGACACGCTCGGGACGCAGACGGTCACGCTCGTCAGGTCGGGAGGGGTGAAGCCGCTCGCCATGGCGCTCGCCATGCCCAACGCGGCGTCCGGGATGGTCGCGCTGAAGCACGGGCTGCACGGTCCGGCGCACGGGGTCGTGTCCGCGGGGGTCGCGGGATCGGAGGCCATCGGCAGGGCGGCTCGGCTGATCGCCGCCGGCGACGCGGACGCGATGGTCGCCGGAGGCAGCGAGGCCCCGCTCGAGGGGCTCACGATGGCGCTGGCGGAGCGCGCGGGCGTGCTGTCGAGGAGCGGCGTCCCGCGTCCCTTCGACGTGCGCCGCGACGGCCTGGTACTGGGCGAGGCGGCCGGCATCGTGATCCTCGAGGACCACGAGCTGGCCGCGGGGCGCGGGGCGACGATCTACGGCGAGGTCCTGGGCTACGGCGCGGCGGTGGACGTGACCCCGGACGAGGGCAGCGGCGCGGCGCTGGCGATCGAGGCGGCGCTGCGTGACGCCTGCGTCGAGCCGGAGCGGGTCCGCTACGTGAACGCGGACGGCCCCTCGACGCGAGTCGGCGACCGGCTGGAGACGAGCGCCGTCAAGCGGGCGCTCGGCGACCACGCGATGAGGATCCCGGTGTCATCGACCAAGGGGGCGATCGGTCACACCCTCGGCGGCGCGGGCGCGATCGAGGCCGTCGTGACGGCGATGGCGCTCAGGCGGCGCATGGCGCCGCCGACGGTCGGTCACGAGCGGCCCGACGACGGGCTCGACCTGAACTACGTGCCGGGCAGCGCGCAGCCGCTGCCGGAGCTGGGGCCGGGCGGGGGCGACGACCGGGCCATCGCGCTGTCGAACTCGCTCGGCCTGGGCGGCCATCACGCGGTGCTCTGCCTGGCGGCCTAGAACCGCCCGCGGTTCGACTCGGCGATGCGCTCGGCGACCTGCGGCGTCCACACGCGCCGCCCCACCGCGGCGACGGTCCCGGGCATCATGCCCGTCCACCAGCCACCCCACCGCATGAACAGCGGGGCCGGCTCGATCTCGGCCGTGTCGCGCTCCACGGCCGACAGGATCTTCTCCGCCACCCGCTCGCAGGTCGGGAGCCGGACCCAGCGTGGAAGCGCCGCGCCGCTGCGGGCGAAGCTGCCGTCGCCGGCGATCGGTCCCGGCGCGGCCATCGTCACGCCGACGCCCGTGTCGACCAGGTCCTCGCGGACGGCCGCGGCGAAGGTCCTGACCGCGGACTTGCTGGCGCAGTAGAGCGAGCCCGCCCGCGACGGCATCTTGCCCATCAGCGACGAGAGGAAGACCAGCTGACCGGAGTCGCGCTCGCGCATCTGGGGCAGCACCGCGCGGGTGAGGTGCACCGGTGCGCGGATGTTCACGTCGATCGCGTTGTCGATCGAGTCGTAGCCGATGTCGGTGAGGTAGCCCGCCGCCGGCAGCGCCGCGCAGGCGACCAGGACGTCCACCTCGCCGGCACGCTCGACGAGCCGCCTCGGCTCGCCCGGCTGGCTCAGGTCCGCCGGCGCCACCTCGACGCGCTCGCCGAGGTCCTCGGCCAGGCTCTCCAGCTCCGCCTCGTTGCGGCCGCTCGCGATCACGACCGCTCCGCGGCGGTGGGCATCGC
>JALZEZ010000208.1 GCA_030861775.1 Actinomycetota bacterium | reverse complement strand
GGGACGGGGCTAGCGCCTGGTCACGGGCGCCGAGTCGTCCTCGACCCGGGCGACGGGCGGTGTGTAGCCGGTCGCCGCGGCGTCAGCGGTGCGCGTCGAGCCTGACCGACCGGCTCACGCCTGCCACGTGGTCGCCGTCGCCGCCGGCGCTGACCTTCACCCGGTAGACGCCGTCGCTGTTGACGCGGACGCGGCGCGCGTACCTCGAGCAGACGTCGCCGGCGTCGCGCAGCGTCGTGCGCGCGACCGTCGAGTACCCGCCCGTGCTGGTCCGGCGCTGTACGTAGACGGTGTTGCCGTCGTGCTGCGGGCACGCCGTCCCGGAGAAGCGGACGAGGCTGCCGCGCTTGGGCGTCGAGTCGCTGACCGCGACCTTGACCCGGATCCGCACGAGCACGGTGGTGATGGCGCTCGTGACCGGCGGGCTCGTCTGCGCGACGGCGCGGTAGCGCGTGTTCACGCGCGGTGCGGGCGCGAAGCGGTAGTCGCCCTTGGCGTCCGTGGGCACGGTCGCCTCCTTGGCGAACTCGGCGTCGGAGTAGGGGAACGGATCGCTCTGGAGATCGACGAGCACGCCCGCGGCGGCCCCGCGAACCGACCCGGTGATCGCGGTGGAGCGGCCCCACACGATCGGGCTGGTGGCGGAGATCGTCACGTCGGCGTTCCCCTGGCCCGGGTTGTGACCCGGCTTGTGGTCGGCAAGGGCGCCGGTGGCGAGCGCGAGACTCGCGACGACGAAGCTGATTGCTACGGATCTGATCCTCATGCCGACCTCCGAATAGAAACCTCTATCCCCCATAACGCGGCCCGTGCACCCAGGTTGGGCACATGGCCGGCGGCGGTAACTTTCCTGTTCGTGACAGAGGACCTGGTCAGCGTCCGGTACATGGTTGACGACGTGCAGGAGGCGGTCGACTTCTACACGCGGCACTTCGGCTTCGAGCTGCGCAGCAGCGCGGTCCCGGCGTTCGCGGACGTCGTCCGCGGGCATCTGCGGCTGCTGCTCGCCGGCCCGAAGAGCTCCGCCGGGCGGCCGATGCCCGACGGCCGGCAGCCGGCGCCCGGAGGCTGGAACCGCATCCACTTCGTCGTCGAGGACATCGCCGCCGAGGTGCAGCGGCTCCGCGACGCCGGCGTGAGCTTCCGCAACGAGATCGTGACCGGCCCCGGCGGACAGCAGATCCTGCTGGACGACCCGTCCGGCAATCCGATCGAGCTGTTCCAGCCCGCCGGTCGCGGCTAGCCGGACTCGAGCTCCGACTCGGTCGGCATCGCGGCCGACAGCAGCGGCGACGGCGCGCTCGGGTCGTCCTGGTCGCACACGAATAGGAAGTCGATTACGCGCGCGTCGATCGAGGCGTAGACGCCCTCCACCTTCCAGCGCCGGTCGATCGTGCGCAGGCGCTCGACGCGGCCCTCGCCGTCGATCATGCCCACCACCGAGCCGCGGATCTCGCCGTCGGTCCCGTGCGGGTCGGATCCCGGCTCCGCCGACGCCGTGAAGACGACCAGCTCGTCGGCGAGCGGCGTGGCGTCGCTGAAGGTGAGCGGCACGCCGTCGAGGTCGCCGAGCTCGTAGGCGCGCGTGCCGATGTCCTCGCCGCAGTCGATCCGGCCGTCGCCGCGCACGCCCTCGACGAAGGCGCCGAGCGGCACCTCCGCGACGATGTTGAGGCCCTGCTCGGTGTTGCCGCGGTGGAACAGCCAGAGCCGGTCGCCGAGCGCGGCGGCCCCCTCGACGTTCAGCTCGGGCGCGCGCTCGCGGAGCCGGCCGTAGAGCGGCGCGAGGTCGAGCTCGACCGGGTCTCCCTCGAGCGAGCCGTCCGCGCCGAGGCCCCAGACGAAGCCGCGCTCGCGCCGCGGGCTCGAGCCGGAGCCGAGGCCGAGCAGCGAGCCGAACGGGCGGCCGGCGAACGGAGGCAGCATCGTGAGCGCCTCGAGGTCGGGCTTCTCCTTCTTGCGCTTCTCGTAGTCCGGGTCCAGCTCGCCGCCGAGCACCCGGCGGACCGAGCCGGGTGCGTCCCTCGAGAGGCGAAACACGCCGAGCCCGAGGTGGTCGTCGCCGATCACGTAGACGAACCCCCCGCGGCGCACGACGCCGCTCGCCGAGGAGATGTGCGCCGAGCGCCCGGGACCGGGGGCGGCGTCGAGGTCGAGCTCGCGCAGCACGCTCAGCGTCAGCGGCGGCAGCTCCTCGGGCGTGGCGGACCGGCGGTCCATTGGTCTGCCGTACCCGCGGCGCCGGGAGGCGACGCGTCGGATCGAGCTAGCCGCTCGCCTCCTTCGGCTCACTACGGTGTGGACCCATGAGCAGCCAGCAAGTGCCCGGTGGGGTGGTGCACGAGTTGCCCGCAGACCTGCGCAAGGCGCTGATCGCCAACACCACGGCGCTCGACGCATGGAAGGACATCACGCCCCTGGCCCGCAACGAATTCATCTGCTGGGTCGAGGATGCGAAGCAGGAGGCGACCCGAGAGCGCCGCATTCGCCGGACCCGGGAGGAGCTCGAGGAAGGCCAGCGCCGGCCGTGCTGCTGGCCTGGGTGCAAGCACCGCGAGCGCACCGGCGGGTAGTCGCTGCAACGAGGTGTAGTATCCAACACATGCTGACCGTGCCAGAAGCCGCTCGGCGGGTGGGCCGCAACCCGGAGACGATCAGGCGCTGGATTCGAGCCGGCCGCCTTCGCGCGCGGAAGATCGGTACGCAGCACGTGATCGACGAGACGGACCTGGAGCACGTCGCTACGCCTGCGGGCGCGCTGCCCGTCCCGGACGCCCTGCAGCGCTTCGACTCGGGTCGGATTCAGCCCGACTGGGCCGAGGCCATCCACCGCGCTCGCCGCGCACGGTGAGCGATCTCGTCCTGGACGCGAGCTTCGCCGTGCGCGCGTGCGGGGTCGAGAGGGGATTCTCGGTGTTGGGTCAGGCGAAGCTCAAGGCACCTGCGCTGATGTGGTCTGAGGCGCGGTCGGTGATTCGCGAGACCGTCTGGCGTGGGGAGGTCGAGCCCGAGGACGGACGGCTGACATATGACCGGCTTGCGACCTGCCCCGTCGAGCGTGCCGACCACCCCGGCCTGCACGAGGAGACCTGGCACGTCGCGGAGGAGTTGGGCTGGGCGCGAACCTACGATGCGGAGTACGTCGCGCTCGCCCGGCTGCTCGGCTGCCGGCTGGTCACGCTCGACAGGAGGCTCCGCCGGGGCGCCGACCGGCTTGGATTCGTGGTCGCGCCCCACGAACTCGGCTGACAGGCAGTCAGTTCGACGCGACATCTGTCCATGCTGCACGACCCGTTCAGCGGCGAGCGTTCGAACCGCGCGGCCTCTCGGCGTATGGAGCTAGCCGGACGACTCTCGAACCCCCGATTCATCGAAACTCTGCTTGCTCTGAGGCGTAGGCCGACGCGCCAGAGGGACTAGCCGCCGGCACTACCCGGGACGGCGCGGCGCATCACGAGGAGCGTTTCTTGGCGATGGTGAAGTTGGCCTTCCCCGGCGAGGAGCGGTTGCCGGCGTCGTCTATGGCGCTGGCGTGGAGTTCGTACCTGGTCCGCGGCAGGCCCTTCCCCGAGAACGACAGGCTGTTCTTTCCAGCCTTGCCGTTGAACGAGAAGGTCTTGACCACGTTGCCGTCCTTGCGGATGAGGACGGTGAACTCGACCTTGGCCGGCTCCGAGAGGCTGAAGCGGATGCGAGCACCCCTCTTCCTGCACGTCTTCGACTTCTTGTTGCAGAACGTGGCTGGGTCAACGCGCAGAGACTTCAGCGTCGGCGCCGTAGTGTCGCCGCCAGGGCCCGGCTGCGGCGCGCCGCCGCCGACGATCACCTTCCCGGCCATGCCGACGCCGCCCTTGTTGCCGTGCTGCTCGCAGTAGTAGAGGAACTCGCCCGGCGTATCGAAGGTCCTGGTCGCGGTCCACGCGCTGGGAGCCGGGTCGGCGGGCTGCTCGAACGAGCCGTCGTCGAAGACGACGTTGTGGAAGCCGCCGGCCTGGTTGTTCCACGTGACGCTTTCGCCGACATTGATCGAGACCGTCTTCGGCGTGAACGTGTTGCCCTGTCCGGGCGCGCAGCAGACGGCCACCGACTGGTTCTCGGCAAGCGCGGGCGCGCTGACGAGCAGCAGCCCGATCACGGCTGGGAGCAACAGCGCAAAACGGCGCATCCCACTGGCTGATACGCGCATTCGCCCGGATGGTTCACGATGCGAGCCCATGGTCGTGGTCACCCCCCGCAGCTGTTCGGGCTAGGAGAGGACTTTCGTGCGGCTAGGGTCGGGGCGCTCGTGACCGACTGGGCGAAGATCGGCTTGGTGCGCGGCGAGGACGGCAGCAGGCGGTGCGGGTGGTGCGTGTCGGCGCGAGACTACGCGGCATATCACGACGACGAGTGGGGCCGGCCGGTCACCGACGACGTCCGGCTATACGAGAAGATCTGCCTCGAGGGGTTTCAGTCGGGTCTGTCGTGGCTCACGATCCTTCGCAAGCGGGAGACGTTCCGGCGGGCGTTCGCAGGGTTCGATCCCGCGGCGGTGGCGCGGTTCGGCGCGCGCGACGTCGAGCGGCTGCTCGGCAATGCGGGGATCGTGCGACACCGCGGAAAGATCGAGGCGACGATCGCGAACGCGCGAGCGACTTTGCGCGCCCGCGAGGAGCACGGGTCGCTTCGCGCCCTGGTCTGGTCGTTCGAGCCGCCGCGGCGGGGGCGGCCCGTGCCGAAGCGGCTGGGCGACATTCCCGGGGCGAGCCCGGAGGCGGCGGCGCTGTCCAAGGCGCTGAAGCGACTTGGGTTCCGCTTCGTGGGTCCGACCACCGCGTACTCCGCC
Source organism: Actinomycetota bacterium (assembly GCA_030861775.1). GTDB lineage: Bacteria > Actinomycetota > Thermoleophilia > Solirubrobacterales > Thermoleophilaceae > AC-37. The sequence goes on along the minus strand of JALZEZ010000208.1, from coordinate 1,698 downwards.
ATGGAGTCGCTCGGGCTTGTGAACGACCACCTGGCCGGCTGCCATGTGCGAGCGCAGTGTGAGCGGGATCGCCAAGCGCTCGGTGACGTCGCGGACTCGTAGCGACCGCCACCTCGCGATCGTCAGCTCGTGGGCGCCGAAGGCGGTGGCTACTGCTCGGCGACTTGAGAAATGGAGGTTTCCATGATCAATCGAAGCTGCTCGACCACGAGCGGCCGCCGTCGTACACAGCACTCGAAACCCCGGACCATCGCTTTCGACTCCGTCAGAGCGGCGTTTTGGGATGCGCCGCGCTCATGTCATAGGCTCCGCGCGACCACGACATAGGGGGCAGCCATGGAGGCCAGGGCGGTCGATCCCGTCGAGTTCCGGGACGGGCAGCGGCAGCAGTGGAACAAGTCGGCGCAGGGATGGCGGAAGTGGTCTGGGTTGATCGACGAGGCGACGAGCGGCGTCAGCCAGCGGCTCGTCGAACTCGCCGGTGTCGAGGCGGGGAGCCGGGTGCTCGACGTGGCGGCCGGGTACGGCGAGCCGTCTTCGACCGCCGCTCGCGTGGCGGGGGCGCAGGGCCGCGTGGTAGCCACCGACATCTCCGCCGAGATGCTCGCGTACGGGCGTGAGCGGGCGCAGGCCGCGGGGCTGTCGAACATCGAGTTCGTCGAGGCGGACGTTTCGTCGCTCGACTTCGAGCCGGAGAGCTTCGACGCTGCGCTGTCGCGCTGGGGGATCATCTTCGAGCCCGATGGGGAGACTGCCGCCGGGCGGATCCGCGGATTCCTCAAGGCCGGCGGGCGGATGGCGATCAGCTCCTGGGGGCCGCCGGACCGCGTCCCGATGCTGGGGATCCCGGTGATGACCGTCATGCAGCGGCTCGGCATCGCGCCCCCGCCGCCCGGGACGCCCGGTCCGCTCTCGCGACCAACGCCCGAGGCGATCGGCGGGCTGCTCGAGGGTGGTGGGTTCAGCGACGTGCAGGTCGAGGAGGCCGAGGTGACCATGGACGTCGCGTCGCCGGAGGAGTTCACGACCTACATCCGCGAGGTCGCGCCGCCGATCACCGCGATGATGGCCGACCGGTCGCAGGAGGAGCAGGACGCGACATGGGACGCGGTCACCGAGGCGGTCCGCGCCACCGTCGGCGGCGACGGACGGGTGAAGCTGACCAACCTGGCGCTGCTCGCGAGCGGGCGGGCGTAGCCGGCCGCTACGCCACGGCCAGCAGCGGCAGCTCCGCCGGAAGCAGGCGAGTGTGGCGAATGGAGCTAGCCGGACTCGAACCGGCGACCTCCTGGGTGCGATCCAGGCGCTCTTCCAGCTGAGCTATAGCCCCGCGCGGGTGATGGTAGCGGCGCGGGAGGGGCCCGCCAGCGGCGGGAAACCGCCGCGCCTCGGCGAATAGCCGAGTTGGACGCGTGGGCGGATGGGGCACACTTTCCATACCCCGCGTGTTGTCAGAGACATGAGCTTCCGCAGTCGCCTGCTGCTGTTCTTCACGATCATCGTGGTCATCCCGATGGTCGCGGTGGCCCTCGTCCTCTTCAGCATCACCGAGGACAGCGAGACCGGGAAGGCCGACGCCGAGATCGCGCAGGGGCTGCGCTCCGCGTTCTTCCTCTACGACGACGCGCGCGACGACGCCCGGCGGCTGCTCGACGACGTGGCCCGCGACCCCGCCCTGGCCCGCGGCCTGAGCGAGCG
>JALZEZ010000207.1 GCA_030861775.1 Actinomycetota bacterium | reverse complement strand
GCCGGGAGCCGCGCCTCGTAGCCCGCCGCCGCGACGGCCTCCACGAGCTCGTCGGGCCGCACCGCGCTCGCGTCGTAGTCCACCGCGGCGCTCGCGGTGGCGAAGTTCACGCTCGCCTCGACGCCGCCGAGCCGGTTCAGCTTCCGCTCGATCCGGTTCGCGCACGAGGCGCAGGTCATGCCCTCGATCGGCAGGTCGACGTGCTCGGTGGCGGGGGAGGTCATGGCTCGACGTCGTAGCCCGCCTCGTCGATGGCGCCGCGCACGGCGGCGTCGTCCACGCCCTCGCCGCGCACGGTCACCAGCCGGCGGTCGAGATCGACGTCGACGGACTCGACGCCCGCGACCCGCTCGACCTCGTCCGCGATCGCGGCGCGGCAGTGGCCGCAGCTCACGGCGGGGACGGAGTAGGTCAGCTCGGTGGTCATGGCTCGGAAGGTAGCATACCCCTCGGGGGTACCTGCTACGGTTCCTCCGCAGACCTCATCCGAAAGGACCCGCATGCCCGCCGAGACCCAGACCGCCCGCGGCTACACCGCCTCGAAGGACCAGCTCCTCAAGCGCCTGCGGCGCATCGAGGGGCAGGTGCGCGGCGTCGAGCGGATGGTCGAGGAGGACCGCTACTGCACCGACATCATCACCCAGATCTCGGCCGTGCAGGCGGCGCTCGACAAGGTGGCGCTCGGGCTGCTCGACGGCCACGCCCGCCACTGCGTGGTCGAGGGCCACGGCGAGGGCGGGCCGGAGCAGCTCACCGACGAGCTGATGGGCGCGGTCGGGCGGCTCATGCGGCGCGGCTGAGACTGCGCTAGCCGCCCGTGCTCAACCCGAGGGTCGCGCACATCTCCGCCGCGTGGCGGCGGAAGACCTCCTCGACCGCCGCCTCCGAGCCGGTGGCGTGGCCAGCAGCCGCGGCCTCGGTGGCGCCTGAGCCGGCCGCGTCCGCCGCGAGCGCGGCCGCGGTCTGGGCGTAGAGGTAGGCCTTCCAGCAGCGCGACTCGCTCTTCGACCCGAAGCCCTCCTCCAGCTCCATGACGGCGTCGAAGTCCGCGCACGCCGCAAGCCGCTCGGCGTCGTCGCCGCGCCCCTCGGCACGGAGGACCTCGACCGCGAGGTCGCGCGCGGCCCACGCCCACCTGGCGCCAAGCTCGCGGGCCGCCTCGTCGTCCCAGGCCTCCACGCGCTCCAGCAGCCGGCCGCGCTGAGCGAAGACCTTGTGGCCCTCGGCGGTCACCTCGCCGTCCAGCTCGACGACCCAGAGCTCCGGCCCGATCCAGAACGGGAGGTGCTCGGGCCGGCAGGCGTGGACGCCGTTCGCGCACGACGCCAGCTCGCCGGTGGCCTCGACCCACCCGCCCGGCTCGCCGCCGTCGGGCCGCGGCCAGCGCACCCCGCTGAACGGGCCGACCGCGCCGGGCAGCGTGAACTTGTAGTAGCGCTCGCCCCCGCCCGCCGGCGCGGCGCCGTTCCCCGCCGGCGCGGCGGCCGGCTCGGAGGACCGCTCCCCGAGCCCGGCCAGGAGCCCGATCGTCCTCCGCGTGCGCCGGTAGAAGGCCGCACAACCGGCGCACGCGACCAGGTGTTCCTCGAACTCCGCCACCTCGTCGCGGCCAAGGAGGCCCTCGAGGTAGTCCGTGACCAGCTCGACGATCTCCTGGCAGGCCATCTCGGCGGTGTCGCTCACGCCGCCTCCCTCTCCCTGAAGTACGGCTCCAGCGCGCGCTGGAGCGCCGCCCGCGCGCGGTGGAGCATCACGGTCTGGTTCTCCTTGCTGATCCCGTCGCGCGCGAGGTCGTCCGCGCTCTCGCCGTTGATGTCCCGTCGCTCCAGCACCTCGCGCCGGGCCGGCGGGAGCTCGGCGATCGCCGCGCGCAGCAGCTCCTGCACACGGCGCTCGTCGGCGCTGGCGATCTCGGCCCAGTCCTCGGGGAAGTTCTTCCAAGCGCACGGCCAGATGGGGTGGTCGTCGGGCTCGAAGAGGTCCGGATCGAGGACGGGATCCGCGAGTGCCGCCAGCGAGCGCGTGCGGCCGCGGCCGGTTGCCGGCACGGCGGGGCCCGTGGCGGCCGGCACGACGGGGCCCTCGCGCCGCTCCACCTCGTCGCACGCCCTCCGGACGCGCAGGATGTACGGGGAGGTGGCGCTGAGCTCGCCGCGCGCGAGCTCCTCCGGCCTCGGCTCGCCCGGGACGACGCAGGCGACGACGTCGTCCCAGATGCCCCGCTCCAGCAGCGCGGCGAAGTCGGGCGGTCCCGGCTCCACCCCCAGCGCGCGCCAGTACGGCTCCCAGTAGGAGCTGAGGGACACGCAGGCGCGCACGGCGGCAGCCGGGTCGCGCTCGGCCAGCTGCTCCAGGCGCTCGCCTGTCGTCCCGGCGATCTCGCGTAGGAACGCGCGCGTGTACTCGTCGGCGGGCTGGGGCGTGGCCTGGAACCGGTAGGCGTGGAATGCCGCCTCGGCGAGCAGCTCGAATACCGCGTCGACGTCGCCGCGCAGCCACGCCACGTCAGCCTTGACGCGGTACGCGTTCCCCATCACCTCGGGGTCCTCCGACTCCCTTCCCTTCTCGATCGCTTCGCCGGCGAGCCGCTCGGCCTCGGCCAGGTAGCGCTGTGTGTCCCCCGGCTGCGCGAGCTCCGCGCGCTCGAGGGCCAGGTCCGCCTGCTCGTAGCGGATCCACGCGATGCACCAATCGTCCTTGTCGACGCCCGCGAACCCGCGCTCGGCGGACTCGAGCAGCGAGTCGGCCCGGCCGTCCCGCGGATCGGTGTAGCGGTGGGCCTCGGCGCGGAACACGTCGGCGATCGCGCCCGCATGTCGCATCTGCCTGTCCGCGCTCCCGCTGTCGAGCGGGACGTGCGCGCGCATGGCCTCGAGCGCCGCCAGCACCGAGGGCCAGTCGCCGTCCTCGTCCCCGACCGGGTACGAGCGGTCGAACAGCCGCAGCGCCCGCGCGAACTCGTCCTCCGCGCCGAGGATCCGCTCCGCCTCCTCCACCAGACGGGAGCAGAAGGGGTAGCGGACGTACGCGCCCCACCACCAGAACGCGTCGAGGTAGACGAGCGCGAACGACTTGCGGGCGATCTGCGGGGTCAGGTGGGCCGCGTGGTAGAGGTACTCGAGCAGCTGGGCGTGGGTGTCGCTGCGCTCGAGGTGCTCCCAGCCCGCGTATCCGGGCCGGTCCTCGAGCACGGCTCCGAGCTGGTCCTCGTAGTACATGTGGGCATAGCCGTGCAGCTCCGCGGTCGCGACGTAGCCACCGAAGCGCTCGGTGCGCGCGGAGCGCCCGTCGAGCTGGCGGAGGATCGCCGGCCTGAGGTATCGACGGAGGCGGAAGCGCCCGCCGGGCAGGCGCTCGAGCACACCGCTCGCGGCCATCCGCTCGGCCAGGCCGGGATCCGGCTCGATGCCGAAGTAGGCGAGCACCGACTCGAGCAGCGTGCGATCGAAGTGGCGCACCACCGCGGAGACGTCGAGCGCGACGTCCATGGCCGGTCCCGACTGCCGCAGGGAGGCGATCAGCGGCTCCATGCGATCGGCGACCGCGCCGTCCGTCCGCTCGAGGTCCGCCAGCGCCTCGGTGCCGTGCTGCTCCAGGTGCCGCGCGGCCATCGCGACCGCGAACGGGTGCCCGCCGCTCCAGCGGGCGATGCGCTCGCACTCGTCAGCCGAGGGGGCGGAGCCCAGCAGGTCGCCGAGGTAGCTCGACACGGCCGACGGTTCGAGTTCGTCCACGCTCACCGTCGCGTCGGGTCGCGGGGCCGGGCTCTGGGGGCGCGGCCCGGCGCGGCCGATCAGCACCGCGCCCGGCATCCCGATCAGGTCCTCGACCGTCGAGGCGAGCCAGTTCGCGACCACGTCGCCCTCGATCCGGTGGAAGTCGTCGAGCACGAGCACGAGCCGCTCCCCGCTGTCCTCCACCCGTTCCACGAACGCGGTCCCCACCTCGTCGGCGGCGGAGCTGACGAGGTCGGGACGGCTCATCTCGGTCGGGTAGGTGAGCTGGATCTCCTTCACCTCTCTGGCCAGCTCCCGGCCGGCGGTTCCGGGGAGCTGCTTCCCGAGCTCCCGGATCGTCTCCACGTACGCGGCCAGTCGCTGGTCCAGCGCCGGAGAGCCGGCCCCGTCGGCCGGGGAGGCCGGCGCCGCCCCTTCGAGCCCGGCGAAGAGGGCGACCGTGCCCTCCTCCTTCCCGAGTGCTTCCACGGCGTGCGCGAGCAGCGTGGTCTTGCCCATCCCTTCGCCGGCCTCGACGTAGACGACCGCCAGCTCGTCGGCCTCGCGAACGCGCCGGGCCAGGTCCTCGAGGACCGTCTCGCGCCCGACGAGCGGGTTGTCGCGGACGATGTCCCGAGTCGGGCGTCGCACCTCGCGGCGATGCTCCCATGGCGCAATGCTCAGCGCAAGTAGAGCGCGGCCGGGTGGGGGATAATCGCCTGCGATGCCGCTGGACGCGCTTCCACTGGCCGACTCGACGCTTGTCCCGGCGGTCGTCGGGCTGGTCGGCGTGGTGATCGGGGCAGTGGTGAACGGGGTTGCGCAGTACCTCGTGCAGAGGCGGCGCGAGCTCTACGAGCTGCGCTCACACGCGCGCCTGGTCGGCGCCGACCTGCACCGGGCGGAGGGCATCGTCCGGCAGCTCGCCGAGCGCCCGATGGACCGGCCCCCCGGGGTCGGCGACGAGCTCGCGTCTCCGGCCTGGGTGGAGGGCCGCGGCGTGCTCGCGCGCGGCCTCCAGGACCCCCAGTGGACGGCGGTGCGCGAGGCGTTCGACGGGATCGCGCAGTTCCGCCGCGGTCTCGCTCCGGGCGACGGCGCCGGGCGCACGTTCGACCAGGCGCACGCGGAGGCCGAGGCGACGCTGACCCGGATCGAGGCGGCTCACCAGGCCCTGCGCGGGACAGGGTGACCGACGCGAACGCCGCGACGGCGCTCGCGGACGCACGGCTGCCGGTCTCCGGTCCGATCGACGGCGGCGCGCGGATCGCGATCGTGGGTGCCGGGCTCGCGGGCCTGACCGCCGCCTTCACGCTTGCCCAGCACGGGGTCGCCTCGACCGTCTACGAGCGCTCCGACCGGGTCGGGGGCCGCGTCCACTCGTACCTCGGCGGCTACTGGTCCGAGGGGCAGGTCAGCGAATGGTGCGGCGAGCTGATCGACAGCGACCACGCGACGATGCGCGCGCTGGCCGGTCTGTTCGGCCTCACCCTGGTGGACATGGAGGCGGCCGAGCCGCCGGGTGCGTCGGAGGCGTACTTCGTCCGTGGCGCGCCGTATCCGGTGGACCAGGCACGGGCCGACTTCACCCCGGTCCGCGAGGTCCTCGCGCGCGACGTCGCCGAGTCCGGGGCGGCGCACTGGGCGGAGCTCACGCCCGTGGGCAGGGCGCTCGACTCGATGAGCGTGCGCGAGTGGATCGAGTCCCGCGTCCCCGGCGGCACCGCGTCCCAGATGGGCGCGCTGCTGGACGTGGCCTACGCGGCCGAGTGCGCAGCGGAGACGAGCGACCTGTCCGCGCTCAGCATCGTGCACGCGCTCGGCTACCAGCCCGACGAGGACGGGTTCTCGGTGCTGGGCGAGTCCGACGAGCGCTTCCACGTGGCCGGAGGAGCGGAGCTGCTGCCGCGGGCCATGGCGGCGAGCCTGCCGGACGAGATCCGGCACGGCTGGCGGCTCGCCGCTGTCGAGGCGCGGCCGGACGGCTCCGTGGCGCTCGGGTTCGAGGTCGGCGGCGCGCGGGAGGCGGTGGTCGCGGACCACGCGATACTCGCCCTCCCGTTCGCGGCGCTGCGGCGGGTCGACTGCGCGCGGGCCGGCTTCGACGACCGCAAGCGGGCCGCGATCGAGGAGCTCGGCGCGGGCCGCAGCGCGAAGCTCACCCTCCAGTTCACCGAGCGCGCCTGGCGCGACTCGGGGCCGCTGGCGCCCGGCAGCGGGACCTCGTACGCCGACACCGGCTACATGTGCACCTGGGAGCCAACGCGCGGAACCCCGGGCGCGGCGGGCATCCTCCTCGGCTTCAGCGGCGGCGACGTCGCGGATGCGTTCGCCCCCGCGAGCCCGTACTCGGACGCCGCCGGCGACCCCGCCGTCGCCTCCTACGCACGCGACCTGCTGGCCCAGCTCGAGCCGGTCTTCCCCGGCCTGGCGAAGCTCTGGAACGGGAAGGCCACCCTGTCGGCGCCGATGCTCGATCCCTGTTTCGGCTGCTCGTACCACTACTACCGCGTCGGCCAGGTGCAGCGCTTCGCTGGTCACGAGCAGGTCGCCGCGGGGAACGTCCACTTCACGGGGGAGCACTGCTCGCAGAGCCACCCGGGCTTCATGGAGGGGGCGGCCTCGGACGGCTACCGCGCCGCGTGCGAGGTGCTCTCCGCCCTCTAGGCCGCGTTACGAGTCGCGTGTTCCGGCTCGCGAGCGCGCCCTCAGGGGACGCACATCAGTCCCGAGCGGCGTAGCTGCTCGCGGCTCGGCGCGGCCTGGTCGGCCAGGCGCGCGTCGGTCGGGCGGGCCGCGCGGCGCACCAT
>JALZEZ010000206.1 GCA_030861775.1 Actinomycetota bacterium | reverse complement strand
GTGTGACGGCGGTAGACGAGGCGGGCACCGCGGTGGTGTCGGTGGGCTCGCTGACGACCCGGCCGGTCGAGCAGGACCAGCTCGAGCGGGCGCGGCGCGCGCGGCGCGAGTCGCTCTTCCGGCTGGACTGGGTCGAGCTTCAGGCGCCGTCGGTGAACGGCCGGCCGCGGCGTGTGGCCCTGCTCGGCGAGCGGCTCGATCCCGGTGCGGCGGGCGTCGACGCCGAGAGCCACCCGGACCTCGGCGCGCTCGCCGAGGCGCTGGACGCCGACGCCGACCGGCTGGACTTCGTGATCGCTCCCGTATTGCCCGACGCCGAGGCCCGCGACGTCGTCGAGGGCGCCCGCGACGTCGTGCACCGCACGCTGGAGCTGCTCCAGGCGTGGAGCACCGACGAGCGGTTCGCCGGCTCTCAGCTCGTCCTGCTCACCGAGGGCGCGGTTGCGGCGGCGGGGGACGAGAGCCCGGAGCTCACGACTGCGCCGCTCTGGGGCCTCGTGCGGAGCGCCCAGTCCGAGGAGCCCGGTCGCTTCGTGCTCGTGGACGTCGACGGCAGCGAGGCCTCGCGGGCGGCGCTCGGCAAGGCGCTCTCGAGCGGCGAGCCTCAGCTGGCCCTGCGCGACGGCGAGCTGCTCGCGCCGCGCCTGGCTCGGGTGGAGTCCGGCGAGCCCGAGCCCAGCCCGCCGCCACTGGACCCCGAGGGAACGGTGCTCATCACCGGCGGCACCGGCGGGATCGGTGCGCTTCTGGCTCGTCACCTGGCGACGGGCCACGGCGTGCGCCACCTGCTGCTTGTCAGCCGCCGCGGACCCGAGGCCGAAGGTGCGCCCGGGCTGCAGGCCGAGCTCGAGGGTCTCGGCTGCGAGGCGCGAGTCGCCGCCTGCGACGTCTCCGACCGCCAGGCGCTCGCGGAGCTGATCGAGTCGATTCCCGGCGAGCACCCGCTCACCGCGGTCATCCACTCCGCCGCCGTGCTCGACGACGGCTTGATCGCGTCGCTCGACCGGGAACGGGTCGACCGGGTGCTGCGCCCGAAGATCGATGCCGCCCACCACCTGCACGAGCTGACCGAGCACCTCGAGCTCTCCTGGTTCGTCCTGTTCTCCTCGGCCGTCGCCGTCCTCGGCGGCCCCGGCCAGGGCAACTACACGGCCGCGAACGCCTTCCTCGAGGCGCTCGCCCAGAGGCGCCGGACCCAGGGACTCAGCGGGACCGCTCTGGCCTGGGGGCTGTGGGGCCAGGCGAGCCTCATGGCCAGCGATCTCGGCGAGGAGGAGCTGCTGGAGCTGAGCCGCCAGATCCGCGCGCGTCTCGGTCTGGCGCCGATCGCGCCGGAGGACGGCCTGGCGCTGTTCGACGCCTCTCTGGCCCTCGAGGAGCCCGTGCTGGCGCCCGCGCATCTGGACCGCGGCGCACTCCGCGAGCAGGCGCGCGACGGATCGCTGTCGCCGGTCCTGCGAGGGCTGGTCCGGGTTCCGCGCCGCAGCGCGCACGAGGAGGGGAGCTCGCTGGCGGAGCGCCTTGCCTCCGTGCCGGAGGCCGAGTGGGACGAGGAGATCCTGAACCTGGTGCAGACGCACGTGACCGCGGTACTCGGACATGCCTCGTCGGAGGCGATCGATCCTCAGCGGAACTTCCTGGAGCTCGGCTTCGACTCGCTGGGGGCGATCCAGCTCAGGAACCGCCTCGCCCAGGCCACGGGGATCCGCCTGGAGATGGCCGCGATCGTCGACCATCCCACCCCGGCGGCGCTCGCCGGGCAACTGCGCGCGATCCTCGGGGGCGACGACAGCGGGGTGCGCCCCGCCGATCAGGACAAGGGGACGCTCACCGAGCTCTTCCGCCGCGCCGTCCACGAGAAGAGGGCCGAGGATGGGCTCCGGCTGCTCAGGGAGGCGTCGAGGCTGCGTCCCGCGTACGAGTCCGCGGGTGATCTCGAGGCCCCACCGGACGTGCAGGCCATCTCGACCGGCGACGAGTCGCCCACGATCATCTGCTTCCACTCGTTCATCGCGGGATCGACTCCACAGCAGTTCGCGCGCTTCACGCGCGGGCTCACCGGCGCCAGGGACGTCTTCACCGTGTCGCTGCCCGGCTTTGGCCGGGATGAGCTCATGCCCGCCTCCTGGAGCGCCGCCGTCGAGGCGCTCGCCGCGGCGGTGCGGCCGATCGCGGAGCGCGGCGAGTTCGTGCTCGTCGGCTACTGCAGCGGCGGCGCGCTCGCGAACGGGGTGGCGGAGACGCTGGAGCGCGAGGGCCTGACGCCTTCGGGCTTCGTGATGATCGACCCGTACATATCGCAGCGCCAGGAGCTCTTCGAGCAGGTCTTCGACGAGGTGGGGCCGAAGGTCATCGACCTCAGCAGCAACGAGTTCGTGTCGATCGACGACGACAGCCTGCTCGCGATGGGCACGTACATGAGGCTGTTCCCCGAGTGGCGCCCCGCCCGGCTCGAGACGCCGGTGCTCTGGCTCCGGGCGACCGACCCGCTGATCCAGGCGGACGACGGCGAGGTCCACTTCCCTCCGTCGTTCCAGGCGCCCGAGTGCGTCGTGGACATCCAGGCCGACCACTTCACGGTCATCCAGGACTCCGCCGAGGCCGTCGCGCAGGCGGCCGAGACCTGGCTGACCGAGAAGGAGGCCCTGGCTCGGGTCTAGGCGGCGGCGCGCGCGAGCGAGTCGGCGGTCCGGTCGACGAGGGCGGCGGCCTTCGGCGCCACCCTGCCCAGCAGCAGGAAGCCGTGCATCTGATCCGACGCGTGCACGTGCTCGACGGCCACTCCGGCGTCCGCCAGCCGCTTGGCGTACTCGATTCCCTCGTCGCGCACGGGATCGAACTCCGCGGTGAGGACGAGCGCCGGCGGGAGGCCCGACAGGTCCTCCGTAGCGAGCGGATAGAGGTATGGAGTCTCCGGCGGGAGGCCGGGCGGAAGGTAGTGGTCGAAGTACCACTGCATGAGCGCGCTGTCGAGGATGTAGCCGGTCCCGCGCTCGGCGTAGGAGGGCCAGCGACCGATGACGTCGGTCGACGGATACGCGAGCACCTGGCGAACCGGCGGCGGCGCACCGAGGTCCCTCAGCAGGACCGCCAACTGGGCGGCCGTCATGGCCCCGGCGCTCTCGCCGACGAGCGCGCAGCGGGCGGGGTCGGCGCCGATCGAGTCCGCGCCGTCGAGCAGCCAGCGGTACGCGAGGTAGGCGTCCTCGAGCTGCGCGGGGTGCTTGTGCTCGGGGGCCCGGCGGTAGTCGAGCGACGCGAGCAGCCATCCCGAGCGCTTCGCGAGACGCCGGCAGAGCTCGTCGTGAGTGTCGAGGTCGTTCACGGTCCAGCCGCCCCCGTGCACGAACAGGGCGACCGGCAGCCGCCCGTCCCGGGGCCGGTACAGCCGGACGCGCAGCGCTCCGCTCGGCGCCGGCAGCGATACGTCCTCCACGCTCTGCAGCGGCAGCGGCGGGCGCTTGGAGACGAGCGCGGCGCGCACGCGCACGCGCGCCTCCTCGACTGGCAGCGTGGACAGGTGCGGCTCTCCCGACGCGGCGACGGCGTCGAGCACGAGCTGTGCGTTTGGATCGAGCTCGGGAATTCCGCTACTCGGGGCCGAGCGGCGCGACGCCCACGGTGAGGCGGCTCGGCGAGATCCCGCCGCGGTGGACCGTGCTCGTGCCCGCGGCGCCGTCCAGGGCGGAGTCCGGCGGCGCGAACAGGTGCGGGACGTCCCCCGAGCTGATCGTCAGGCGCAGGCGGTGACCCGGCTTGAGGACCGCGTCGGTGTTGAAGATCTCGATGGCCATCTGGTCCTTCGAGCCCGGCTCGACCGGCAGCAGGCTCTCCTCGGTGAAGGGGTGGTAGGGCACGATCGGATCGCCGTTCGGCGCGAACTTCGTGCGCGCGCGGTCGAGCGCGCGGCGCGACTGGATCAGCCAGCCGGCGGTGAGCTGGGTCGACTTCCCGCCGGGCGCCACGTCCGTGACCGTCGCGACCCAGGTCGTGTCGCGCGCGGTGGTCGAGCCGTTCAGCGTCAGCGACAGCGGCCCGGACAGGTGCAGGGGCTCCTTCAGCGGCTTCGTGGTGTACGTGAGCGAGGTCGCCTCCTGCAGGCGATTGTCGGTCTCGCACGGCTGCCCCGGCGGGAAGAACGAGGCCGACCACTGCGTCGTGGAGCGGCTGCAGAGGCCGTTCATCGTGTTGCCGGGCATGTCGTCCGACCCGGTGTCCGCCGGGGCGGCCCTGGTGAGCGAGCCGTCGTTCAGCGACGACGCGGTCCCGCTCTTCCTGCCGTCCAGGTGGAAGCGCTTGTAGCGCACGTCGCGACGCGGGTAGCGCTGGTACCTCTCCCAGCGCTTCGTGCCCAGCTGCTGCACGGTCACCGGCCCGTAGCGCGTGATCCCGTTGCGCTCGCCCTTCACCCAGCGGTCGAACCAGGCGAGTGCGAGCACCTCGACCGGCGACGGCGCGCCGCGCTCGCCGAGGCCCTCACCGACCGTCAGGTGGTACCAGGGCCCGATCAGCAGCTGCTTGCGCCCGGGTCGCATGCGCAGGCCCCTGTAGATACGCGGTGTCCCCCGCTGCAACAGGTCGAACCAGCCGCCGACCACGAACGTGGGCACCTCCACCTTGCCCACGACCCTGCCCGTCGTGCGCTCCCGCCAGAAGTCGTCGTAGTGGGGGTGCTCGAGCGTCTCGGCCGCGGAGTCGTTGTGCACGCGCGAGCCGATCGCCTCGAGCGCCCCGCCCGGATCGTCCGGCGCGTAGGTGGGCGGCAGCACGCTCGCGGCCGTCGCGGCCCCGTGCCAGACACCGAAGAACGAGGCGTTGAGCGCCCCGCCGTGCCACATGACGTCGCGGTAGGGGTCCTCCATCGGGACGATCGGGAACAGGGCCTTCAGCCCCGGCGGGCGCTGGGCCGCCATGAAGAGCTGGCTGATCGCCATGCACGACGCGCCGTAGCCGACGTAGCGGCCGTCCGAGAAGGGCTGGCTCACGATCCAGCGCGCGATGTCGTACGCGTCCTGCTGCACGTCGCGGCCCCAGATGTTCCACCTGCCCTCGGAGGAGCCGGTGCCGCGCGAGTCGACGATCACCTGCACGTAGCCGTGTTTCACGAACAGGGGCGTGTAGCCACTCGCGTTCTGCTCGATGTGGGCCGCAGGGCCCTCGTCCCCCAGCGCCTGGTTCTTGTTGAAGATGATCTGGTTGAGCACGACCGGGAAGCGGCCGGGCACCGGGTTCCCGCTCGCGTCGGCCGGCCGGTAGACGTCGGCGTAGAGCGTGACGCCGTCGCGCATCTCGATCGGCACGTCGCTCTCCCTGACCACGTTCGGGTAGTCGTCGGGACCCGGGTCGAAGCTCTTCGGCGAGAGGTCGCCCGCGCGGGCGAGCGAGGGCATGCAGAGGAGGAGCGCCATCGCCCCCCACGCGACGCAGGTACGCATTCCGCCGAGCATCACCAACCTCGCAGGCTACTCGTGCCGGATGGCGCCCTTCAACTTTGGGGGACCCCCGAGCAGGGGGTCCAGTTGTCTCGCCCTGCGCCTCGCGGCACGATGCAGTCTGATGGCGATCTCCGAGGCAAAGCCGCTCTCCCGACGTCGGGAGAGCGCGCGGGCGCGCGCGATGGCGGGCGCGGCGGTCCGTGACCTTCCGATGATCGTAACTCTGGCCGCCCTGGTGGCGGAGCCGTCGACGCGCGACTTCGCGCTGGCGAACCTCGGCGTGCAGGCCGTGATGTTCGGGCTCGGCGCGTGCCTGCCGGCGTACCGCACGGGCGTCGTGGCGTTCACCGATCTCGTCTGGCCCTGGGGCCTCGCGGCCATCGGCGTGCTGGCGCTCGTGTTCGGCGACCCCGGCTCCGCGTTGCTGCTCGTCGTGGTGGGTATGTACGTCCTTATGGGGGCGCGCGGAGGTGCTATCGGGGTTCGCTTGACCCTGACGACGGACGTCCTCCGCGAGGACATGCCTCGCTACCACTACCGGCGCCTGACGTGGCGGCGCGAGGGCTACCGGTCGGACACGGCCCCGATGCTGCACGACATTCTCCAGCAGTGCCTCGCGAACTCGTCCGCCCTGGCGGTCCCGGCGATGCTGGCCGTGGCGGACAGCCAGGGCACCGTCGGCCCGGTCGTGATCGCGGGCGCCCTGCTGTGGGCGGTTAGCTGGGTGCTCGAGTCGGTGGCCGACGCGCAGAAGGCTCGCTTCGCGCGGCGCTGCGCCGAAGAGGGCGTCACCCGCACCTGCGACGTGGGCTTCTGGCGCTACTCGCGTCACCCCAACTACTTCTTCGAGTGGCTCGCCTGGCACGGGCTGATCCTCGTCGCCCTGCCCTCGCTGATCCGGCTCGCGGACGACTTCGCCGTGCTTCCCTGGCTCGGCTTCGCCGCCGCGCTGGCCGGCATATCCGGCGGCCTGTACTACTCGCTCGTCTACTACACCGGCGCCATCCCGGCCGAGCACTTCAGCGTCCAGCACCGACCCGACTACCGCGACTACCAGCAGCGGGTGAACCGCTTCTTCCCCGGGCCGAGGCGCCGCCGC
>JALZEZ010000037.1 GCA_030861775.1 Actinomycetota bacterium | reverse complement strand
CGGCGGGGGCGCAGGAGCCGCGGCGGCCGCCGTCGCAGACCGACCCGCCGCCGTTCCACCAGCTGTCGGCGCGGCAGGCGCTGGCGATCGCGGACCGCGACGAGGACGTGCGCTCGCAGCGCAGGCGCCGCGGCGCGCTGTACGGGGTCGCCTACACGAAGGGGCGCGGGCTGTGGCAGATCAGCTACTTCGAGGGCGGCGAGGAGCGGGTGCAGGTGATGGTGGACGACCGCTCACGGCGCGTGCTCGAGTCGTGGACCGGCCACCAGGTGCGCTGGCGGATGGCGCGCGGATACGAGGGCGCGTTCGGCCGCAAGCTCAACGCTCCGTACGTGTGGATCCCGCTGTGCGTGCTGTTCCTGCTGCCGTTCGTGGACCCGCGCCGGCCGTTCCGGCTGCTGCACCTCGACCTGCTCGTGCTGCTCGGCTTCGGGGTCTCGCACCTGTTCTTCAACTGGGCGCAGATCGGGGTCTCGGTCCCGCTCGTGTATCCGGTGCTGGCGTACCTGCTCGTGCGGATGCTGGTGGCGGGCTTCCGCGGGGTGCGCCCGTCCGGGCCGCTGTTCCCGCTGCTCCCGGTCTCCGCGGTGGCGCTGCTGCTGGTCTTCCTGGTCGGCTTCCGGGCGACCCTGAACGTGACCGACTCGCGCGTGATCGACGTGGGGCAGTCGAGCGTGGTCGGCGCGGACCGGATCGGCGACGGGCGCGAGCTGTACGGGGAGGCGTTCTCGAAGGACGACCGGCACGGCGACACGTACGGGCCGGTCGCGTACCTGCTGTACGTGCCGTTCGAGACCGCCTTCCCCTGGCGCGGCCGTTCGGACCCGGACGCGGCCAAAGCCGCGGCCCTGGCCTTCGACCTCCTCACCCTCCTCGGGCTCCTCGTCCTCGGGCGGCGGCTGCGGGGGTGGCCGCTGGGGGTGGCGCTGGCGTTCGCGTGGGCGGCGAACCCGTACACGACGTTCGTGCTCCAGGCGAACGCGAACGACTCGGCGGTGGCCGTCCTCCTCACCTGGACCCTGGTCGCCCTCTCGTCACCCTTCGCCCGCGGCTTCCTCGTCGCGATGGCCGCCGCCACGAAGTTCTCGCCCGCCGCGCTCCTTCCCCTGTTTGCTCGCAGCAACGGGTGGCGCGCCCGCGAGGCGATCGCCTACGTGGCCGCGGCCGCCGCCGCGACCGCTCTCGCCTTCGCGTTCTTCCTCCCCGACGGCGGGCCGCGCGAGATCTACGACCGCACGATCGGCTTCCAGCTCGCGCGCGAGTCGCCGTTCAGCATCTGGGGCCAGATCGACCTCGGGCCGCTCCACACGATCCTCAAGGCCGCAGCCGCCGCGCTGGCCGTCGCCGTGCTCTTCCTCCCCCGCCGGCGCTCACCCGCCCAGATCGCCGCGCTGGCCGCGGCCGTCGTGCTCGCGATCCAGCTCGTGGTCACGCACTGGTTCTACCTGTACGTCGTCTGGTTCCTGCCACTGGTTCTGGTGGCGCTACTGGCCCCGCTCGCCGGCGGGCGCCGGGAGGCGCTCGGCCCAGGGCTCGAGCTCGACGCGCGCGGCGTTGATCACCTGGGAGATCAGGCGGTACCAGCCGGCGCACACCACCAGCTCCAGTAGCTGCGGCGGCTCCCACTCGCGCGCCAGCTCGCCCCACAGCTCGTCCGAGACCGTCGCGGTGTCGTGCAGCTCGTCCACCAGGCGGACGAGCAGGCGGTCGCGCTCGCTGGTCCAGGCGGGGTCGTCGGCGCCGCCGGTGGCCGTCGCCCCGATCTGCTCGTCGGTGAGCCCGAGCGGACGGCCGAAAGCGACCGCGTGCACGCCCCACTCGTACTCCGCACCGGCCCGCGCCGTGGCCCGGTGGATCACGATCTCGCGCTCGCGCGGGTCGATCGTCGGATGCCCGAGCAGGGCCGCGCCGAGCGGCCGCATCCGCGCGGACAGCTCCGGGTGCACCATCAGCGTCCGGAACAGCTTGAGCGGCTCGATCTCGGCGCCCGGCGGCATCCACTTCATGAGCGTGGCCTCGATCTCGGGCTCGTACGGGGGTTCGATCGGTGCGATTCGCGGAGCTTCCGCCATGGCGTCTATCCTTGCTTCGATTTCCGAAGCAGAATACAGAAGGGGGCCCGCGCGCGGCGGCGGGGCCGGTCCGCGTCCCGGCCGGCCCGTCCGGGGCTCGCGCACCGGCCGGCCGATCATGGCGCTGCTCGACCTGCTCGGCCGCCGCTGGGCGCTGCGCGTGATCTGGGAGCTGCGCGAGGGGCCGGTCACCTTCCGCGAGCTCCAGGAGCGCTGCGGCGGCGTGTCGTCGTCGGTGCTCAGCCAGCGGCTGGCCGAGCTCCGCGAGGCGGGGATCCTGGACGGGTACGAGCTGACCGCCGAGGGCCGCGAGCTCTTCGACGTCTTCTGGCCCCTGGTCGAGTGGTCCGAGCGCTGGGCGCGACGAAGCGATCCTGCCTAGGTCCGCCCCTGCCGGACCAGGGCAGGACGGCGGCTAGGGGGCCGGGGCCTCGACCAGCACCTGCTCGATCGAGGTCGCGCGGCCGTCGTCGCCCGCCTCGATCACGACGCCCATCAGCCAGGGGTCCTCGTCGCTCGTCTCGAAGCGGATCGGCATCAGGGTGCGGAAGCGGTGCAGGGCATGCTCCTTCTTGACCCCGATCACGCCGCCGCGGGCGCCGGTCATGCCCACGTCGCTGATGAAGGCCGTGCCCTGGGGGAGGACGCGGGCGTCGGCGGTGGGCACGTGCGTGTGGGTGCCCACGCAGGCGGTGACGCGGCCGTCCAGGTGCCAGCCCATCGCCACCTTCTCGCTGGTCGCCTCGGCGTGGAAGTCCATCAACACCCAGTCCGCCTTGTCGCGCAGCTCGGCGATAAGGGCGTCCGACTCGCTGAACGGAGACCGGGCGGCGTCGACGAAGACCGTGCCGAGCAGGTTGGCCACGCCGAGCCGCTTCCCGTCGCGCTCGACCACCGTGCAACCCCGCCCCGGGTTCCCCTTCGGGAAGTTCGCCGGGCGGATGATGCGCTCGTCGCGGTCGAGGAAGCCGTACACGTCGCGGTGGTGGTAGGTGTGGTTGCCGAGCGTGACCACGTCGACCTCGAGCTCGTCCAGCAGCTCGCGCGCGATCCGCTCGGTGATCCCCAGGCCGCCGGCCGCGTTCTCGCCGTTGACGACCACCCAGTCGGGCTCGTGCCGCTCGCGCAGACCGGGCAGCAGGTCCTTCAGCGCGCGGCGGCCCGGCTTGCCGACGATGTCGCCAACGAATAGGAGCTTCACCGGCGGGTACCGTAACCGCGATGCAAGAGCCGGCAGCCGCGGCGGTCCTCGAGGCCCGCAACCTCGAGAAGCGCTACGGCGACCGGGTGGCCCTCGACGGGGTCTCCCTGACGGCGGCCTCCGGTGACCTCGTCGGGGTCATCGGGCCGAACGGGGCGGGCAAGACCACCCTCCTCTCGCTGCTCGCCGGCGACCTCGCGCCCGACGGCGGCGAAATCGTCACCGCGCCCGACCGGATCGGGTGGGTCCCGCAGCAGCAGTCGCTCTACGGGAAGCTCACCGTCGAGGAGAACCTGCGCCTGTTCGCCCGGCTGGAGCGCTGCGAGGACGTGGACGAGACGGTGGCGCGGATGCTCGAGCAGACCGCCCTCGCCGATCGCCAGGACGACCAGGCCGGGACCCTCTCGGGCGGCAACCGCCAGCGGCTCAACGTGGCGCTCGGCCTGCTGGGCGATCCCACCCTCCTGCTCTTGGACGAGCCCAGCGCGGCGCTGGACCCGCGCCAGCGCGAGCGCCTCTGGGAGTTCGTGCTCGGCCTCGCCGAGCGGGGCACGACGGTGGTGTTCGCGACCCACGACGTGCAGGAGGCCGACCGCAACGCCGACCAGCTCGTCGTCCTCGCGGACGGCGAGCGCCTGTTCGACGGCTCGCCGAGCGAGCTGCGCGAGGTGGCCGACGGCGACGACTTCGAGAGCGCGTTCGTCGCGTTCCTGGCATCGCGGGGCCACTGATGCGCTGGCTGCTCGAGAAGGACCTCCGCATCCTCCGGCGCTCGCCGCTCCTGATGGCGCTGCTCGTGCTCTACCCGATCGCGATCGCGGCGCTGGTCGGCTTCGCGGTCACCAGCGGGCCGAGCAAGCCGCGCGTGGCCGTGCTGAACGAGATCCCCGAGTCGCAGCAGGTGATCCAGCTCGGCGGCGAGCGGGTGGACGTGGCGAGGGAGGCCGGCCCCCTGTTCGAGTCGATCGAGCGGGTGGACGTGAAGGACCGCGACGAGGCCGAGCGGCGCGTGCGCGAGGGCGACGTGCTGGCCGCGCTGATCGTGCCGGCCACGATCACCGACACGCTCGAGGCCGCCGCCCAGGGCACGGCCGGGTCGGCCCGGGTCGAGGTGCTCTACAACGCCGAGGACCCGGCCAAGCGCCGCTACGTGGAGAACACGATCAAGGCGCGCGTGCAGGAGGCCAACGCGGCTCTGGCCAGGCGCTTCGCCGAGGCCGGCGCCGGCTACATCCAGGTGCTGGCCACCGGTGGCCCGCTGTCGATCGCGAGCATCCGCCTCCAGGTGCTCGGGCTGGGCCCGGCCGAGGCGATCCTCCGGCGCGTGCGCGAGGACCTGCCGCGGCGCTCGCAGGCGCGGGAGGAGATCGACCAGGTGATCGAGTTCGCGCGCCTCGGCAGCGAGAACCTGAAGTACGCCGAGACGCTGCTGGGCGCGATCGGCACGCCGCTCGAGGTCGAGAGCCAGATCGTCGAGGGCGGCGACACGCCGCTCGGCGCCTTCGCCGCCGCGGTGGCCGCGGCGGTCACGCTCATGTTCGTCACGCTGCTGCTCGCCTCCGGCGCGCTGGCCCTGGAGCGCGAGGAGAACGCCTACCGGCGGCTGGTGCGCGGGCTCGTCTCACGCAACGCGCTGATCGCCGAGAAGGTCCTGCTGGCCGCGCTCTGCTCGGTGGCCGTGGGGCTGGTGCTGCTGCTCGGGCTCTCGTTCAGCGCGGACCTCCCCTGGAGCCGCTTCCCGCTGTGGCTGGCCGCGCTCGTGTTCGGCGCGGCCGGCTTCGGCGCGCTCGGCGTGGCCATGGGCGCGGTCACGCGCGAGGTGCGCGCGGCGTCGCTCCTGGCCTTCATGGCCGCGCTGCCGATCGCGGTGCTGGGGCTGATCCCCTCGGGCGCCGTGGGCAGCGGCCTCTACGACGCGATCCGCGTGCTCGGCGCGCTGTTCCCCTTCCGCCCCACGCTCGACGCGCTCGAGTCGGCGCTCGGCCGCAGCGGCGGCATGGTCGCCCCGCTGCTTCACCTCACCGCGCTCGCGCTGGCCTACGGCGCCGCGGCGCGCCTCGCGCTGCGCCGCTTCGCCTAGCCGGCGGGTGGCGGCGCGCTCAGCAGCGTCGTCTGCCCGCCCGCGCGCATGTAGACGTCGTCGTCGTCGTCGAGGTCGTCCGCCGTCAGACGCTCGTCCGAGCGGAACACGACGACGGAGCCGTCGGCGGAGTGCCCCAGCAGTAGGGGCAGCCCGGACTCGCCCGTCCCCGCCCCCGGCCCCGTCGAGACCAACCGCCTGACACCGTCCTCCCACTCGTAGAGGTCGTAGTCGCGGTCGGTGTCCTCGGGGACGAGGCTGGACCAGGTGTGGAAGAACACGCGGCGGCCGTCCTCGGACACCGAGTCGAGCTCCGAGTGGCCGTTCTCGGGGAGCTCGGTCACGAGTCGCAGCCGGCCATCGACGCGCTGGTAGACGTCGTGCGTGAACAGCCCGCGGTCCTCGGGCACGAGCCGGGCGGCGGACGTGAACGTGATGCGCCCCCCGTCGAGGGACACGTCGCCGGCCGTCTCGCCGTCGTCGGGCGCGGCACCCGCACTGATCCATTCGAGCTGCCCGCCGAGGCTCCCGTACAGGTCCCTCGAGGTGTTCCGGTCCTCCGGGACCAGCGGCTCCGCGGTGTCCCACACGACGTCTCGCCCGTCGTCCGACTGGGCGCCGACCAGCGCGTCGCATGCCTGGACGCCGCGCGGATCCTCGGCCGCCGCGGCGCACGGGGCGCTGAGTCCGAGGGAGTCGACGGAGAGCAGGCGGGTGGTCCCTCCGCTTCGCTGGTACACGTCGTTGTTGTGCCCGTCGTTGTCGTTCGGCTCGAGGGCGTCGGGCGTGTCGAAGACCGCGGTCAGGCCGTCGGGGGTGACCTCCAGCCGTGACGGCGTGTTCAGCGGCCGCCCCGGCACGGTGCCCTTCGAGACGAGCTCGAGCCGCGTCCCCACGCGCATGTAGTAGTCCCCCGCGCCGTTGTCGGCATCCTCGGCCACCAGCGGATCGGTGCTGTAGAAGAACACGCGCGACCCGTCGGCCGACGAGGCCCGGAAGGTCGCCGCCCCGGAGGTGTTGCGGCCGGCGGCGTCCGTCGAGATCAGGGTGGTGACGCCGTCCTCGCGCTTGTAGACGTCGCGCGCGCTGTCGGTGTCGGCCGCCACGAGCCGCCCGAGCGTGCTGAAGAACGTCGCTCGCCCGTCGGCGGCGTAGCCGTCGAGGTGCACGCCGTGCTCGAAGAACTCCGTCGGGATCGCGCCAGGGTCGGTGGGGCCGGTCGAGAGGAGCTCGGTCTTGCCCCTGTCACGCGCGTAGACGTCGACCTGGCGATCCGTGTCGGCGGCGGTCAGCGCCTGGGCGGTCTCGAAGATCACCCGCCAGCCGTCGTCGGAGACGAACAGCGGCTCCGCGAAGAAGTACTCGCCCGTCGAGGCCGGATCCTCGGTCGGACCGGTGGACACCAGCCGGAGGTCGCCCGACCGGTACACGAACAGGTCGTAGTCGGAGTCGGAGTCCTCGGCGGTCAGCCGGTCGAAGCTCTTGAACAGGGTCGAGCTCCCGTCGGGCGAGACCACGCGCCGGTCCTCCCAGCTGATCCGGGCCGTCGCCGGCGCCGCCCAGGCCAGGAGCGCGACAAGGGTGAGGACGAGGGCTGGGCGAACGCTCACGGCGCCACGTCCCCGAGGGGCCCGATGCCCGAGCAGTAGTACATCGCCTTGTCGAGCGGGTCCTTCTCGATACGGCCCCAAGCGTACGTGTAGCAGTAGATCGTCTGCTGGCCTCCGTCGCGTGCGAGGACGGTGCCACCCCCGGCGGTCACCTCGCCGGTCGCGAGCGGGTTGCCGAATTCGACCACGTCGCCGGTGCCCGCCCCGGCCCTGCCGCCGGCACCGAGCTTGAAGTGGTCCCCGCCGTCGTCGTCGCGCAGCTTCGAGTAGAGCCCGACCTGGGGAAGCGTCGTGACCCTGTCGTCACCGTCCCCGAGGCTCGCGTCGAACCAGGAGATGGCCGGGTACGTCGAGGACGGGTCGCTCGGCCCGTAGGCGTCCTCGATCCTGCAGTGCGCCACGTGCGCGCTCTCGATCCGGCACGGCGCCGAGCATCCGCTGCCCGGTCCGCACGGCGGCGGGCCGAGCGGCCCCGACGTGAGCGTGGCGCCGCGATCGATCACCTTGACGGCCTTCGGGTACGGCGCGGCACCCTCGGTGATCTGCACCTCGATGTCGTTGTCCTCGCCCGGCGCGGCGACGAAGTAGATCATCGGGTAGCTCGACATCCGGATGTCGGCGAGCAGCGACACGCTCGCCGCGTGCGCCGGCCCGGCCGCGCACGCGCAGGCCAGCGCCGCGACCGCCATACCCCGCACCACCGTCTTCACCACGCGTGCCCCCCGCACGTCGAAGCCCCCTTAGCGCTGAGTGATACCACGAAACCGGCCGCTTACACTCCATCGGGATGGCCTTTCCCGCCACCCGAATGCGCCGCCTGCGGCGCACGGGCCTGCTGCGCGGCATGGTCCGCGAGACCGAGCTGACGCCCGCGCACCTCGTCTACCCGATGTTCGTGGAGCTCGGGACCGACACGCGCACGCCGATCGAGGCCATGCCGGGCATCGACCGGCTCTCGATCTCGCACGCCGTCGAGGAGGCCGCCGCGGCCCACGCCCTCGGCATCCCGGCCGTCCTGCTGTTCGGCATCCCGTCGCACAAGGACGAGCAGGCCTCCGGCGCCTACGACGCGGAGGGCGTGGTCCAGCTCGCCACGCGCGCGATCAAGGACGCCCTGCCCGAGCTCGTGGTGATCACCGACGTGTGCCTGTGCGAGTACACCTCGCACGGCCACTGCGGCGTGGTGCGGACCGACGGCGCGGTGGACAACGACCTCACGCTCGAGCTCCTGGCGAAGACGGCCATCTCGCAGGCCGCCGCGGGCGCCGACGCCATCGCCCCCAGCGACATGATGGACGGCCGCGTGGGCGCGGTGCGCGCGCAGCTCGACGCCGAGGGCCACTCGGAGACGCCGATCGTCGCCTACTCGGCGAAGTTCGCCTCGGCCTTCTACGGGCCGTTCCGCGAGGCGGCCGACTCCGCCCCCGCGTTCGGCGACCGGCGCTCGTACCAGATGGACCCGGCCAACGCCGACGAGGCGGTGCGCGAGGCGCTGCTCGACGTGGAGGAGGGCGCCGACGTCGTGATGGTCAAGCCGGCGCTGCCCTACCTCGACGTTGTCCGGCGCGTGAAGGAGGCCACCCGCGCTCCGGTGGCCGCGTACAACGTGAGCGGCGAGTACGCGATGATCAAGGCCGCCGCGCAGGCCGGATGGCTGGACGAGCGAGCCGCCGTGCTGGAGGCCCTCACCGCCATCCGGCGCGCCGGAGCCGACATCGTGATCACCTACCACGCCAAGGACGTCGCCCAATGGCTGAGCTGACCCGTGCCCGACCCAAGCTGCGCTCCCGGCGCGACGGCGCGGCCGTCCCGCTCGACGACCTCGACCGCAAGCTGCTCAACCTGCTCCAGGGCAGCTTCCCGCTTGAGCCGCGGCCGTTCCTGCGCGTGGCCGAGCTGGCCGAGGTGGCCGAGGACGAGGTCCTCGCGCGCACCCAGCGCCTGCTCGACGAGCGGATCATCCGCCAGGTCACGCCGATCTTCGACACGCGCGCGCTCGGCTACAAGTCGATGCTGGTCGCGGCCAAGATCGACCCGGAGAACCCGCACCGCGCCGCCAAGGTCGTGAACGCCCACCCGGGCGTCTCGCACAACTACCTGCGCAACCACGACTTCAACCTGTGGTTCACGATCGCGGTCGAGCCCGACTCGCGGCTGGGGCTGGAGGGGACGCTCGAGGTGCTCGGGCGCGAGGCCGGCGCGGAGTCGATCCGCCAGCTCCCGACGCTCAAGCTGTTCAAGATCCGGATGGACCTCGAGATGGAGGGCGACACCAAGGCCCTGGCCAGCGCCGCGGTGGCCGAGGAGCCGGCCGAGACCGAGCCCCAGCCCTACGACGACTTCGACGTGGCCGTGATCCGCGAGCTCCAGGGCGACATGCCGGTCGTGCCGGAGCCGTACGCGCCCACCGCGGCCGCGCTGGGGATCCCCCAGACCAAGCTGCTCGACCACCTGGCCGCGATGAAGGAGCGCCGGCTCCTGCGCCGGGTCGCCGCGATCCTCTTCCACCGCCGGGCGGGCTTCTCGGCCAACGGCATGGGCGTCTGGCGCGTGCCCGACGAGCGGATCATGGAGATCGGCCCGCGCATGGCGTCGTTCCGCGGGATCTCGCACTGCTACCAGCGGCCGACCTACGAGGACTGGCCCTACTCGGTCTTCACCATGGCCCACGGCCGCTCGAAGGAGGAGTGCGACGCGATCCTCGACGCGATCGCCGAGGACACCGGCATCGAGGACCGGGCCACGCTGTACTCCTCGACCGAGTTCAAGAAGATCCGGCTCCTCTACTTCACCGACGAGTTCAAGGAGTGGGAGGCGGCACGCACCTGACCGGGACCCGCTCGCAGGAGCTGTACGAGCGGGCGGTCGGGCTCATTCCGGGCGGGGTGAACTCGCCGGTGCGCGCAATGCGCTCGATCGGGCGCGACCCGGTCTTCGTGGCCGAGGCGAGCGGCGCGGAGCTGGTGGACGCCGACGGCAACCGCCACGTCGACTGGATGCAGTCGTGGGGGCCGCTCGTGGCCGGCCACGCGCACCCCGCGGTGGTGGCCGCCGTTCGCCAGGCGGCCGGGCGCGGCACCACCTACGGCGCGGCCACCGAGGGCGAGGTCGAGCTGGCCGCCGAGATCGTGCGGCGCGTGCCGAGCGCCGAGATGGTGCGGATGACCTCGTCCGGCACCGAAGCGTCGATGAGCGCCATCCGCCTGGCCCGGGCCGCCACCGGTCGCGACCGGATCGTGAAGTTCGCCGGCGCCTACCACGGCCACGTGGACGGCCTGCTGGCCGACGCCGGCTCCGGCCTGGCCACGCAGGGCATCCCGGCCAGCCCGGGCGTGACCGCGGCCCAGGCGGCCGACACCCTCGTGGTCCGCTGGAACGACCGCGAATCGGTCGAGCGGGCGCTTGCCAGGGGCGACGTGGCCGCGCTGCTGTGCGAGCCGTACCCGGCCAACATGGGCCTGGTCCCGCCGGACGCCGGCTTCCTCGCCTTCCTGCGCGAGGCGGCCGACGCGAGCGGCGCCCTGCTGGTCTTCGACGAGGTGATCTCGGGCTTCCGGGTGGCGCGCGGCGGGGCGCAGGAGCGCGAGGGCGTGACGCCCGACCTGACCATCCTCGGCAAGGTGATCGGCGGCGGGCTGCCGGCGGCCGCCTACGCGGGCCGGGCCGACCTGATGGAGCGGATCGCGCCGGCCGGCGACGTCTACCAGGCCGGCACGCTGTCGGGCAACCCGCTGGCGGTGGCCGCGGGGCTGGCCACGCTGGAGCTGCTCGACGACGACGCCTACGCCGCGCTCGACCGGGCCACCGGGGAGCTGGCCACGGGGCTCGAGGAGGCGGCGGCCGGCGCCGGCGCCACGGTGCAGGTGGCCTGGACCACCGGCCTCCTGACGGTCTTCTTCTCGAGCGAGCCGGTGCGCGACTACGACGGCGCGCGCGCCTGCGACCACGACGCCTTCGCGGCCTTCTGCCGCGGGCTGCTGGACCGCGGCGTGTACCCGCCGCCGTCCCAGTACGAGGCCTGGTTCCCGTCGCTCGCGCACACGCCCGAGCACGTGGAGCGCACGGTGGCGGCCGCCCGCGAGGCGCTGGCGTGAGCCTGGTGGACCGGATCGAGGCCGGCGCGGAGGCCGCCGGCGGCGATCGGAGCGGCCGCGAGTGGGTGCTCGAGGTGGTCCGCGAGGCGTACCTCCTCCACTACGGCGAGCCGCGCGCCTTCGAGGACATCGACGACGACCTCAAGCTTCTGGGCGGCGACGCCCTCTACGCCCGCGGCCTCTCGCGGCTGGCGGCGGCGGGCGACCTCGAGGCGGTCGCCGTGCTGGCCGACCTGATCTCGAGCTGCGCCCGGGCCGAGTCCGAGGGGCGCCCCACGGACGACCTGTGGGCGGCCGCCGCGGCCCGCCTGGCGCGCGGCTAGGCGAAGGTCCGCCGCAGGGCGTCGAGCAGTTCGTAGGCGCTCGGCGGCCGCCCGTCGGCGAGCGCGATCACCGTGTCGGCGGTGAGGGCGGTCAACAGGATCGTCGCGAGCGTCTGGCGCGCGGTCCAGAAGAAGAGTTCGCGCTCGCGCCGGCGCGCGGCGACCGACGGCTTCGCCCGGCCGCTTCCCATGCCGCGCCGCGCGGGCACTTCAGGCACCGGACGCTCCCGGGAGCGGCTCGGCAGGGCGGTCGCTCGACCCTTCCTTGTCGCTGAGCACCTTGGCCAGCGCCTCTCGCTGGCGAAACGTCAGGGTGCCGATCTGCTTGTTCTCGGGAAGGCCGAGCGACAGCAGAGTCCGCCGCACGCGAGCCCTGCCCCAGCGGCGCTGGCTCATCAGCAGGTCGCTGAGCTCCATCGAGGCCGCCTCCCACGGGCAGTCGCGGATGACATCCGCCGCCCGCAGCTGCTTCGACGCGACGTTTCGCTTCAGCTCGGCCCGCGCGAGCCGCACCCGGTTCGCGTGGTGCAGAGCATGCAGGTACTGAGATGCGTCGGCCGCGGGGGCGCTGGGCAGCGCAGGCGCGTCGACCCGGACGGCTTCCGCGTTCAGGGCCTCGTCCGACCGTCCGCGCGCCACGATCTGCTGGACCCGTGCCGGGGTCAGACGGGCCAGCGTCGCTACGACGCGCCGGCTGAGACCGTCCCGCGTGGCCGCCAGGACGAGTTCGTTCCTGCGCGCCCCGAGCTCGTCCAGACGGCGACGGGTCGCCTCGATCTCGTCGGCGACCGCGACGAGATGCAGCTCGACGTCCTCGCGGTCGAGCCCTTCTGTGCGGCCCGCGGCCCGGGACGGTGCGTTTTGTTCAGTAGCTGAACGCACTGTACGTATAGTACCTGAACGCCCAGAAGCCAGCGGTGGAGCCGAT
Organism: Actinomycetota bacterium; assembly: GCA_030861775.1. GTDB lineage: Bacteria > Actinomycetota > Thermoleophilia > Solirubrobacterales > Thermoleophilaceae > AC-37. Next base: position 3,186 of record JALZEZ010000037.1, on the reverse strand, counting down.
GGCGAGCCAGTCGTTCCGGGTTGCTCGCAAATAGCGGGATCAACAGGTGACAACCAAGCGGCATGGCCCCCATTCCGCGTCGGTCCGCATCAGGAGCGCGGTTCCCGGCGGCGGGCACGCCACCCGCGATATCTTCCCGGGTCCGCCGTGGCCGATCCGTCGAAGCGACCCCACAAGCGAAAGTCCCCGTACACCGTCGACCGGGGTATGCCCGGCGCGTACGAGGGCGAGACCGTGACCCGGCGCGGCCTGTTCACCGGCGGCGCGCTGGCGGCCGGCGGCATCGCCTCGGCGGCGTTCGCGCTCCCCACGCTCGGGTTCGCGCTCGGCCCGCTGTTCGAGGAGACCGAGGACCCGCGCTTCCAGGACGTCGGGAGCGAGCGCGACTTCAACACCCAGGGCTACGTCCCGCGCGTGATCACGCTGGTGGACGACGTCGGCGAGGCCGGCAAGACGACCGTCTACGTGCGCAAGTTCGACCCGCGGCGCGACAAGGACAAGCTCGAGCAGCCCTACGTCGCGATCTCCACCCGCTGCATGCACCTGGGCTGCCCGGTCCGCTACGTGGCCGCCTCCGAGCGCTTCATCTGCCCCTGCCACGGCGGCGTCTACGACTTCGACGGCGGCGTCGGCGGCGGCCCGCCGGTGCGCCCGCTCGACCGCTTCGAGACCCGCGTCCGCGCCGGCCGCGTGCAGGTCGGCCCGCGCTTCTCGCTCAACACCAAGCTCGAGCGCAAGAAGGTGCGCGACCCGTCGAACCACCTCGACGGGCTGTGGCAGTACCTCTATCCGTCGAGGCCCACCGTATGAACGTGATCCCGGAACGGCTGCGGCGCCGCGGCGGCGAGGAGGAGAACGGCGGGGGCAACGGCAACGGCCGCCCGCGCGAGCCGGGCGACCTGCGCGAGGGCCACGAGGAGATCGCGAAGGAGCGCGAGAAGAAGGCCGACCGCCAGCGCCAGGTCGACGCGGCGAAGGAGACGGGGATCGCGACGGTCGGCTGGCTCGAGGAACGCGCCGGACTGGGGCCGTTCCTGCGCGGCTTCCTCTACCGCAAGGTCCCCTACGGGACCAACTGGTTCTACACGCTCGGCTCGGCCACGATGTTCGCCTTCCTCTCGCAGGCCGTGACCGGCGTCTTCCTCGCCATGTACTACCGGCCCTCGAGCGACGAGGCCTACGAGTCGGTCCAGCACATCACGAACGAGGTGTTCCTCGGCGAGCTGGTGCGCGGCATGCACCGCTGGGGCGCCACCGTGATGATGATCCTGATCTTCATGCACATGGGCCGAACGTTCTTCTTCGGCGCCTACAAGTACCCGCGCGAGCTGAACTGGGTGATCGGCGTGGTGCTGCTCGTGCTCACGCTGATGATGGGCCTGACCGGCTACCTGCTGCCGTTCGACCAGCGCTCGTTCTGGGCCACGGTCGTGGCGGTGAACCTGAACTCCTCCGGCCCGGTGATCGGCCCCTACCTGGCCGACTTCCTGCGCGGCGGCGCCGAGTTCGGCGCCACCACGATCCCGCGCTTCTACGCCATGCACATGCTGCTGATCCCGGGCCTGATCATCGCCCTGATCGGCGCGCACCTGTACCTCGTGGCCAAGCTCGGCACGACCGCGCCGCCGTGGCTCAAGGCCGAGAAGGCGCGCGAGCTGGCCAAGGAAGAGATCTAGCGTGAACGCCCGCGAGAAGGAGCAGTACCTCCGCGAGTACCACGTGATGAAGGGCAAGGGGAAGCCGTTCTTCCCCTACGCCGTGCTCAAGGACTCGCTGATGGCCTGCATCGTGCTGCTGGTCATCATCGCCATGGCGATCATCCTCGGCGCCGAGCTCGGTCCGAAGGCGGACCCGACCTCGACCACCGTCACGCCGCGGCCCGAGTGGTACTTCTTCTTCCTCTTCGAGCTGCTGCGGATCATCAAGCCGCCCGAGCTGGTGTTCCTGGCCACGATCGGCATCCCGACCGTCTGGCTCGTGCTGCTCCTGCTGCTGCCGTTCTACGACCGAAACCCGGAGCGCAACCCGATGAAGCGGCCGATCGCCACCACGGCCGGGATCCTCACGATCCTGACCATGGCCTACCTCACGATCGAGGGCGCGCTGGCCGGCTCGCCGACCGACATCGAGATGAAGGTCGAGAAGCGGCTCGAGCCGGGCAAGGCCATCGCGGCCTCATCCGGCTGTCTCGGCTGCCACCGGATCGGCGAGAACGGGAACTCCGGCCCGGGGCCCGACCTGTCCAAGGTCGGTGAGCGGCTGCCGCGCCAGGCGCTCGCGCGCACGCTCGTGAACCCGACGGCGCCGATGCCGTCGTACTCGGGGCTGCGCCAGAACGAGCCCGAGCAGTTCAACCAGCTCGTCGAGTTCCTGAGCTCGCTGCGGGAGTAGCGAGCGCCGTGGCCGAGCCGGCCGCCAGCAGCGGGACGCTGCCCGAGGAGCAGGTGCGGGCGATGTTCGACCGCATCGCGCGGGTGTACGACCCGATCAACTCGGTCATGACCGCCGGGCTGCACCAGCGCTGGCGCGAGCGGGCGGCCGACCTGGCCGCGCTCGGCCCCGGCGACCGGGCGCTCGACGTGGCCACCGGGACCGGGGACCTCGCGGTGGCCCTGGCCGAGCGGGTGGGGGTGCGCGGCGAGGTGGTGGGCTGCGACTTCTCGGACGCCATGCTGGAGCTGGCCCGGGCGAAGGCGCCGCAGCTCAGGTTCGAGCACGCGAACGCGCTCGACCTCCCCTACGCCAACGGGGAGTTCGACGCGGCCACGGTGGGGTTCGGCGCCCGCAACTTCTCCGACCTCGCGCGGGGCCTGGCCGAGATGGCGCGCGTGGTGCGGCCCGGCGGCCGGGTCGTGGTGCTGGAGATCACGACCCCCGAGCACCCGCCGCTGTCGTTCTTCTTCCGGGTCTGGTTCGACCGCGTGGTGCCGCTGATCGGCCGCGTGGCCGGCGACCCGGACGCCTACACGTACCTGCCGAGCTCGGTGCGCCGCTTCCCCGACGCCCGCGGGCTGGGGGCGGCGATGACCGCCGTGGGGCTGAGCGAGGTGCGGTGGGTGGTGACCGCCGGCGGGATCATCGCGATCCACTCCGGCACGGTGGAGGCGTGAGCGCCAACGCCGCCGCCGAGCAGCTCGCGGAGGTCCTGGAGCGCGGCGGGCCGCGGCTGCGCGGGCTGCTGGCGGC
>JALZEZ010000477.1 GCA_030861775.1 Actinomycetota bacterium | reverse complement strand
GCCCGGTGCGCTTCCTGCGCCCCGTCCGCGGCCCGATCACCAGCCCGTTCGGCGAGCGCTGGGGCCGCCTGCACGCGGGGATCGACTTCGGCGCCTCCACCGGCACCCCCGTGGGCGCCGGCGGCCGCGGCACCGTCTCGTTCGCCGGCTGGAACTCGGGCGGCTACGGCAACCTCGTCGTGATCGACCACCGGCTCGGCTTCCAGAGCTGGTACGCCCACCTCTCGAGCGTCTCCGTCCGCTCCGGCCAGCGGGTCTCGGGCGGGACGCGCATCGGCGCCGTCGGCTCAACCGGCCACTCCACCGGGCCGCACCTCCACTTCGAGGTCCGCCACAACGGCACGCCGGTCGACCCGGCGGGCTACCTGCTCAGGACCTACGCGGCGAGGATCGCCCCCGCGAGCGCCCCGCCGCACGACGAGGACCACGAGGCCTGCCTGCCGTTCGGCACCGCCGAGCCCGACCCGGCGAAGGCCCGCCTGGTCGACTGCGCCGACGCCCGCTGAGCGCCCGCGCTACTTCTTGCGGCGCGTGCGCCGCACGACCTCACAGCGCTTGACGCGGTCGGTCCGGTCGGCCACCACGATGTCGCGGCCCTTGCCGCAGTCGATCTTGTCGCGCGCGCCGTCGGAGGCGATCACCACGTCGTCGCCCGACCCGGCGAGCACGGAGTCCACGCCGAGGCCGCCGAGGACCATGTCGTCGTGCGCCCCGCCGTCCACGCTGTCGTTCCCGGCGCCGCCGTCGAGCCAGTCGTCGCCGGTCCCCCCGTTGAGACGATCGCGCCCGTCACCGCCCACGAGCTGGTCGTTGCCCGCGTTGCCGGTCAGCCTGTCGTTGCCGAGGCCGCCCACCAGGCACTCGGGGTCCGGCCCGCCGACCGACTTCTTCGGCTGGGGGGAGGCCTCGAGCACCGCGCAGGCGGGCCGCGCCGGATCGGCGGGCTGGGAGTCGTTCTCGGGCGCGGGCGTCGTGAACCACTGCCCGGGCAGCGGTATGCCCGGCGGCTGGGTGTACACCGGGGACGGCGACCAGGTGTACTCGGGCGCGGGCGCCGGCGGCTCGGGGTCGGGCGGCAGCTCGATCTTCGGGAGGGGCAGCTGCTCGTAGCTCACCCGGTCGCACTCGTCGAGCGAGTCCACCTGGTCCACGACCACGGTGTCCTGGCCCGGGCCGCACGAGACGTAGTCCTGCTCGCCGTCCTTCGCCATCACGAAGTCGTCGCCGCCCGAGCCCCAGTAGGGGTCGGCGTAGATCCAGTCCATCCCGCCGTTGCCGACGATCACGTCCGACCCGGAGTACCCCTCGATCGTGTTCTGCGCGTCGTCGCCGGTGATGAAGTCGTCGAGGTAGCCGGCGGACATGGACTCGATATTGCGCAGATCGCCGTCCGGGGTCCGCCTGCGCTGCGGCCAGTACGGCTGCTGGACCACGATCCCGCCGTCGTTCGCCTCCCCGTCGAGCGTCATGTTCAAGTACCAGGACTCCCCGTCGAACCGGGCGGAGTCCCAGCCGGGCCCGCCGTCCACGACACCGGGCTTCGGACCCGGCGAGAGGTAGTCGGTGCCCTCGCCGCCGTAGAGGTCGTCGGCCGGGTCCCAGGTCCCGGACCACGACCCGATCGAGTCGTCGCCGCCGTGGCCGTAGATCGTGTCCGCGCCGCCGGTGGACCAGATGCTGTTGCGCCTCTCGTCGCCGTGGATGACGTCGTCGCCCATGCCGCCCTGCACGACCTCGATGTCCTCGCCGATCACGTCGTGCTCGCCCACCGCGCCGTTGCGGGCGCCGGCCGGCCGCGGCTCGAGCGATATGTCCAGCGGGACGGAGCGCTCGTAGTAGCTCACCTCGTCCCACTCACCCGTGCCGCCGTTCATCACGTCGTCCCCCGGCCCGCCGTCGAGGCGCGCTCCGAGGCAGCAGGTGTGGTCGAGCGCGTCGAGGACGTCGTTGCCGTCGCCCCCGTACAGGTAGTCGTAGAAGTAGCGGCTCTCCGACGGGGTCTCGACGAGGGCCTGCGTCGAGAGGCGGTCGTTGCCGTCGTGGCCGCGCAGCACGTACTCGCTGATGTAGCCCGTGCCGCAGGTCGCCACGCGGTCCTGCACCTCGCACGGCATCGAGCTCGAGTTCGACACGAGCCGCGCGCCCTCGCCGCGTTCGCGCACGATCGTGGTGTCGCCCGGCCCGTTCTCGACGACGACGTCGTTGCTCTCCCCGGGCTCGCCCTCCCAGACCAGCCGCTGACCGCCGAGCCCGTTGTACGAGTTGCCGACGGAGACCGTTCCCGCGCTCGCCGCCGGGGTGGCCCAGAGCGCGCAGGCCATAACGGTGACGGTGACGAGAGAGCGGCGCATGGGGTACGCAACCCATCGTAGGGCCATTTGGTGCGTATGCGCCACAGTTCGCCGCTAGGCTTCCGGGTGGACCGTGCTAGGCGGGGAGGTAGCGGTGCCCTGCACCCGCAATCCGCTCTAGCGGGGCCGAATCCCCGTCCGAGGGGTTGGGCCTCGGGGCCGGTACGCCAGTCCGAGGCGTCGATGGCCAGGTCCCGCGCGGTGAGCGCTCGTGAACCAGGTCAGATCCGGGAGGAAGCAGCCTTAAGCGATACCGCTCACGCGCCGCGGGGAAGCCTGGCCGGAGCAGCGGACCGGAGGGTACGCCCGGGACCTTGCTTCGACGGCGGGTGCACGGTCCACTATCGCCGGCTGAGCCGCGCGCCCTTGGCGAGCGAGCGCACCGCTCCCCTCATCGCCTTCGCGCGCGAGTTCTCGAACCGGAAGTGGTACTGGGCGAAGCCCGCGGGGCGCTGCCGCGCCCTGGCGCGCACGTAGCGCTCGCGCCAGCCGTTGACCGAGCCGGTCGAGCGGCGCCCGACGTTGCCCCCCAGGCCGGGCTCGATCCGCAGGCCCGGCGTCATCCCCACCACGTAGC
>JALZEZ010000205.1 GCA_030861775.1 Actinomycetota bacterium | reverse complement strand
GGCCGCCGCCGGCATCGCCGGCCTGGCCGGCGGCTGGCAGCTCCGCCGCGCGCTCGCGGTGGTGCTCGGCCTCTGCGCGCTCGCACTCGTGCTCACGTACTCGCGCTCGGGCGTCCTGGTCGGCGTGCTGGGGCTGATGGCGGCCGCGGCCACGTCCGGGATCGCCTACCGCCGCCACCTCGTGGCCGGTGCGCTGCTCCTCGCGGTCGGCACGTTCTTCCTGTTCGGGTCGTGCGGCTCGGAGGGAGTGGCGGGTTACGGTCGAACCGAGCAGTGGAAGGAGTCGATCGCGGTGATCGGTGACAACCCCGTGTACGGCGTCGGCCTCGGCCGCGTGGGCGACGTCCTGCGCGAGCGCGACGCCCGCCACACCGCCCGGCACGCCCACAACCTGTTCCTAAACTGGTGGGCCGAGGCAGGCCCGGTCGCGCTGCTCGCGTGGCTCTGGCTGTTCGCGGCGCTCGCCTGGCGATCGCTGCGCGCCGCCCTGGCCGGCGACATGGTCGCGCGCGGGGCGATGGTCGCCCTGACGGGCTTCGCCGCGTACAGCATGCTCGACCACCCAGCCAACGTGGACCGGATCGCCGTGGCCCTGTGGGTCGTGATGGGCCTGGCCGCCACCCTCCCCCGCGCCCCGCTCGGGAGGCGGGCCGATGCCTAGCACCGGCGAGGGCTTCGCCGCGATGGCGCTGGCGCTGGTCGTGGCGCTCCTGACCACGCCGATCGCCGGCCACATCGCCACCCGGATCGGCGCGATCGACATGCCGCGCGCGCGGGGCCTCCACCAGTTCCCCACGCCGCGCCTCGGCGGGCTCGCCATCCTCGCCGCCGTCGCCACGGCCAGCCTGGTCTTCCTCCCCCACGACCAGCAGACCAACGGCATCCTGATCGGCGCCGCGGTGATCGCACTGGTGGGGATGGCCGACGACATCCTCGAGCTCTCCGCCGAGTACAAGATCGTCGGTCAGATCCTGGCCGCGACGATCCCGGTGGCCGCGGGCGTGCGCGTCACGAACATGACGATCCCGTTCGCCGGCCGGATCGACCTCAGCGAGCCGCTCGCCTACGCCCTCACGGTGATCGGGATCGTGGCCCTGATGAACGTCGTGAACTTCATCGACGGCGTCGACGGCCTCGCCGCCGGCGTGTGCACGATCGCCGCGCTCACGTTCGCCACGATCTCGCTCTCGCTCGACCGCCAGGTGGCCGGCGTGCTGGCGCTGATCGTGGCCGGCGCCGCGCTCGGCTACCTGCGCCACGGCTTCCACCCGGCCACGGTGTTCCTCGGCGACACGGGGTCGAACCTGCTCGGCTACCTGCTCGGCGCGATAGTGGTCCAGGGGGCGCTGAAGACCAACGCCGTCGTCGCCCTGGCATTCCCGATGGTGATCCTGGCCGTGCCGATCCTCGACTCGAGCTTCGTGATCGCCAAGCGCCTCAAGTACCGCCAGCCGGTCTACCAGGCCGACCGCTGGCACTTCCACCACCGCTTCGCGAACATCGGCTTCTCGCAGCGCAAGACCGCGCTCTACCTCTACGGGTGGACGCTCTCGCTGGCCGCGCTGGCGCTGGCGCTGCGCTTCGTCCCGTACTCCGACGACCACGGCAACTTCCACTGGGAGTGGGTGGCGGTCCTGGCGGCCTTCGGCCTGCTCGCGATGGCCGCGAGCCTCTACCTCGTGATCGTGCTCGAGATCCTCAAGCTCAAGCGCTTCCGCCAGTTCCAGCTGCGTAACGAGAGCACGCTCGCCGGGGAGCCCGAGCCCGCCGAGGCGGACGTGGACGAGCGCGTGGCGCACGAGCTGGAGACCGGCGAGTTCGAGGCGATCCGCCCGCCCGCGCCCTAGCCGTCCTCGCGCGGCGGCAGCTCGCGGAGCTGGTGGGCCGGGGTGAAGAAGCCGCGGTAGCCGAGCGAGGTGGCGAGCACGGCGGACATCGCCACGGCCCCCATCAGCGTCCACAGCAGGATGAGCTGGAGCCGCACCGCGTCGAGCGGGTCGGCGCCGGCGAGCAGCATCCCGACCATCGTCCCCGGGAAGAACACGACGCCGGTGGTCTTGGTCGAGTCGACCAGCGGGATCATCCCCGAGCGCAGGCTGCGCGTGACCAGGCCGCGGGCGGCCTCGGCCGCGGTGGCGCCCAGCGACAGCGTGGCCTCGATCTGGAGCTGCGACGAGCGCACCTCGTCGGCCAGGCGGTTGAGCGCAACGGCCGCGGCGGTCATCGCGTTCCCGATCACCATGCCGCCGACCGGCACCAGGTAGCGCGGCTTGGCCTCGAACACGCCGAGCGCCAGCACCAACCCGAGCGTGACCACCGCGGCGGCAGAGAGCCCGAGCGCGATCGGCACGATCGCCCCCGGAACCGCCCGGGCCCGGCTGCGGGCGGTGAACGAGCCGAACGCCACCATCACCGCGAGCAGCGCAACCACGAGCCAGAGGCTGTCCGAGTCGAAGATCGCCTGGATCACGTAGCCCACCGCCGTGAGCTGGAGGAACGAGCGCAGGACCGCCACGCCCAGGTCGCGCTCGAGGTCCGCCCGGCGCCAGTACGAGATCGCCGCCGCCAGCCCGACCAGCACCAGCGAGGCGGCCACCTCCAGCAGCGTGATGTCGATGCTCACGCCACCACCCGCCCGTTCTCGAGCTCGACCACGCGCGAGGTCAGCCGCTCCGCCTGCGCGCGATCGTGCGTGACCAGCACCATCGAGAGCCCGGCGGTCTCGGCCAGCGCGGCCAGCGTCCGCTCCACGCCGCCCTTGGTGTAGTCGTCGAGCGCGGAGGTGGGCTCGTCGAGCAGCAGCACCTCGGGCTCTAGCGCGAGCGCCCGGGCCAGCATCACGCGCTGCTGCTCGCCGACGGAGAGCTGCGAGGCGTCGCGGTCGGCGTACAGCTTCGTGAGCCCGGCCAGCTCGAGCGGCTTCTCCACCCCCACCGCCCGCCCGAACAGCGCCGGTGCGTAGCGCAGGTTGTCCGCCACCGTGCCGGGCAGCGGGGCGGGGAGCTGAGGCACGAGCGAGGCGCGGCGGCGCAGGTCGCGCACGTCGAGCGCGGTCACGTCCTGACCGCGGAAGCGGATCGCGCCGCGGTCGGGATCGGAGAGGCGGTTGAGCAGGCGCAGCAGCGTGGACTTGCCCGAGCCGGACGGGCCGAGCACGGCCGTCACGCCCGTGCGGATGTCGAGCCCGAGGTCGCGCAGCACGGTGGTCCCGCCGCGCGAGGCGGTGACCCGGTCGAGCTCGAAGAGCGTGCGGCTCAGACCGCTTGGAGGAGCTGCGGGTAGAGCGGGTGGCGCGCGGCGAGCGCGTGCGCGCGCTCGGCCAGCTCCGAGCGGAGATCGTCGCTCCAGGGCGAGGTGAGCGCCTCGGCCATGATCCGGCCGACCTCGGTGAACTCCTCGTCGCCGAACCCGCGGGTGGCCAGGGCGGGGGTGCCGACGCGCAGCCCGGACGAGACGGCCGGCGGGCGCGGGTCGAACGGGACCGCGTTGCGGTTCACGGTGATCCCGACCTCGTCGAGCCGGTCCTCGGCCTGCTGGCCGTCGAGGTCGGACTCGCGCAGGTCGGCGAGGATCAGGTGCACGTCGGTGCCGCCGGTGAGGACGTTCACGCCGGCGGACAGCAGCTCCTCGCCGAGGCGCTTGGCCCCGTCGACCGTGCGCTGCTGGCGCTCGCGGAACTGCTCGGTGGCCGCGATCCGCAGCGCGACCGCCTTGCCCGCCACCGCGTGCATCAACGGGCCGCCCTGCTGGCCGGGGAACACCGCCGAGTCGATCTTCTTGGCGTACTCCTCGCGGCACAGGATCATCCCACTGCGGGGGCCGGCGAGCGTCTTGTGCACGGTGGTGGTGACCACGTCGGCGTGCGGGACCGGGCTCGGGTGGAGACCGGCCGCCACCAGCCCGGCGAAGTGGGCCATGTCCACCATCAGCAGCGCGCCGACCTCGTCGGCGATCGCGCGGAAGGCCGCGAAGTCGAGCTGCCGGGGGTAGGCCGACCAGCCGGCGATGATCAGCTTCGGGCGGTGCTCCGCGGCCGCGCGCGCGACGTCCTCCATGTCGAGCCGCGAGTCGCTCTCGCGCACGCCGTAGGCGGCGACGTCGTAGAGCTTGCCGGAGACGTTGATCTTCATCCCGTGGCTCAGGTGGCCGCCGTGGTCGAGCTTCATGCCGAGGATGCGGTCCCCGGGCTGGAGCAGCGCGTGGTAGACGGCGTTGTTGGCCTGCGCGCCGGCGTGCGGCTGGACGTTGACGTGCTCGGCGCCGAACAGCGACTTGGCCCGGTCGATCGCCAGCCGCTCGGCCACGTCCACGTGCTCGCAGCCGCCGTAGTAGCGCCGCCCCGGATAGCCCTCGGCGTACTTGTTGGTGAGCACCGAGCCCTGGCAGTCGAGCACGGCCTGGGGGACGAAGTTCTCGGACGCGATCATCTCGAGCGTGCGGTCCTGGCGGCGGAGCTCGTCCTCGAGCACCTGGGCGATCTCCGGATCGACCTCGGCGATGGGTCGCGTCTGGAAGTCGGGCGGCAGATCGGGCATGGGTCCACCGTACCAGCGGCGCGCGACAGCGCCCGGATGAGACGGCGCCGGCGCTCCGAGGGGGTGAGCGCCGGCGCCTGTGGGTAAGCGTCAGTGGTCGGCTACGACCTCGGCCAGCGCGTCGACCACGGCCGGGTCGAACTGCGTGCCGGACTTCGAGTAGACCTCGCGGAGGGCGTCGTCCGACTCCATCGCGTCCCGGTACGGGCGGTCGGCGGTCATAGCCGCGAAGGCGTCGCAGGCGCAGATGATCCGGCTGGCCAGCGGGATGCGGGCGCCGGCGAGCCGATCGGGGTAGCCGTTGCCGTCCCAGCGCTCGTGGTGGAAGCGCACGACGGTGGCGACGGCCTCGAGGCCGGGGATGGCCGAGAGGGTCTCGGAGCCCCAGGCCGAGTGGCAGCGGATGATCTCGTACTCGTCGTGGTCGAGCGGGCCCGGCTTGTGGAGGACGGCGTCGGGCACGCGGATCTTGCCGACGTCGTGCAGGCGCGCGGCGAACTCCAGCTCGACCAGCGAGGCGGCCTCGAGGCCCAGCAGTCGGCCCACCGCGCAGGCCAGCCGGACCACGTCCTCCGAGTGGGCCGCGGTGCGCCGGTCGCGCATGTCCATCGCCGCGGCGAGCGCCTCGACGTGGGCCTTCATCAGGTCGTCGAACTGGCGGCGCTCCTCGGAGTGCTCGAGCGCGGCCGCCGCGAGGTCGGCCAGCTCGGAGAGGAGCAGCAGCTCCTCGTCGCCGAACGTGCGGTCGGCGCTGCAGCAGCCGGCCATCAGCACGCCGTCGACGCGGCCGTTCACGTGAACCGGGACCGCGGCTCCGGCGCAGCCCGCCGCGGCGGGCACCTCGAGCGGAGCGATCAGCTCGTTGAAGTCCTCGGTAAGCATCGGCGCGCCGCTCGCCAGGACATCGCCGACCGGGCCCTCGTCGGCGCCGAAGCGGCTGCCGAGCAGCTCCCACGGGAGGCCGTGGCCGGCGGCGGAGATGACGAGGCGCGGGTCGCGCCTGTCGCGGACGAAGATGCAGGAGATCTCGACGCCGGCGATCCGGCAGATCTGCTTCGCCAGCCGCTCGAGCACGAGGGCCGCGTAACCGCTTTCGCGGGCAGGGGCCGCTGGGGCCGTCTCGGCCGGGTCAAACCGCCGCTGTTGCGCTCGCCTCGGCATCAGTCCTTGCCTCACGAACGATCACCCCGATCGCTCGGGCGAAAACTCGAACAGTCGTCTAGGGGGAGGGGTCTCGCCCCCCGACCGCGATGTCTATTCGTCTCCCTCTGCGGCCCCACTAACGCCGATGGATAGTGGCGCGCCTTCCCAGGGCGGGGGCAGCGGTTGGTTAAGCACAGTGTTTCCTGCGGATAGCGGGCGAAAACTTGTTCAGGCTGAAATTTCGCGCCCGATCTCAGAGTCGCTCGGCGAGCTCCGCGGCGTCCACCGCGCCCTCGCGCAGAATCGCGTGCGTTCCGTGCGACTCGTATTGCGTGAGGTCGACAACCGTGGACGGGGTGCCCGGCAGCTCGCCGCCGTCGAGCTCCGCGTCGACCGCCCCCCGAACGTCGGGATCGACCTCCCCCAGTGCGCGGGGGTCGCGCGCGCCCGCGATGTTCGCGCTCGACTGGAGGACCGGCATGCCCATCGCCGCGAGCGGCGCCAGCTCGCCGGTGAGCCGCGGGACTCGCGCGCCGATCCGCTCCCCGGTGGCGTCCGGGACGATCACCGTCACCGCCCCCGGGAGCAGTCGCTCGAGCGCGGCTCGAGTACGCGGCCCGACTCCGCGCAGCTCGGCGAGAGCACGGTCGAGATCGAAGAACATCAGCGCCATCGGCTTGCCGAGGTCGCGGCCCTTGATCTCGTAGATCCGCCGCGCGGCGGCCGCGTTGAGGGGGTCGGCGGCGAGCCCGTACACGGTGTCGGCCGGGAAGAGGCCGACGCCTCCGGCGCGCAGCGCGCGCTCGAAGCGCTCGACGTCCTCGGGGGTCAGGGCGCGCTCCCGACCGTGACCCGCTCGCGGCCGGCGAGGTCGCGGAGCGTCTCCGCCCCCTCGAGG